>JBIOTN010000074.1:0-23639 GCA_044866005.1 Candidatus Rokuibacteriota bacterium
GCGTGGACGACGCGGGGACCCTCCTCTTCGTCTACGAAGGGTGCGTCTTCCGCCTCGGCGACGGGGCCCAGGCGCCGAAGGCGGGCTCGCTCTTCCTGCTGCGACACCTCGACGTCCGCGACGGCGACCAGGTGCTCGACCTCGGGACCGGCGCCGGCTTCGTCGCCGTCCTGGCGGCGCGCCGCGCCAAGCGCGTCGTCGCCACGGACGTCGTGCCCGGGTGTCTGGCCATGGCCGCGCAGAACGTCGCCCTGAACGGCCTCGGCGACCGGGTGGAGACGCGACTCGGAGACTGCTACGACCCGGTGCGCGGCGAGCGGTTCGACCTGATCGTCTCGGGGCCGCCCCAGATGCCGACGCCGCCGGACCGGGAGCGGGACGACTGGATGGCCCGCGCCGACAACGGCGGCGTGGACGGCTGGGCGCTGCTGGACCGGCTGATCGCCGGGGCGAGCGAGCACCTCCACCCGGGCGGGCGGCTCTGCTTCTCGCTCTTCGCGTTCCTCGGGGAGCGGAAGGCGCTTCAGAAGCTCGAGGCGGCGGGCCTCGTTCCGCGCGTCGCCGCCCGCGAGACCGAGCCCTTCCCCCGGCTCGGCTACGAGCGCCTCGAGCACCTCCGGCGGGTGGACGTCGAGGGGACGCTCCCCGGCGGCGTGCCCCGGACCGTCGAGCGCCTCCTCCTCGAGGGACGCCGGGCACGGTGACCGCGAGCGCCGTCGGGTCGGCCGGCGCGACGCGGGTCCTGGTCGTCAACGCGGACGACTTCGGGCTCACCGCCGGCGTCAGCCGCGGGATCCTCGACGCCCACCGCCGCGGGATCGTCACGAGCAGCACGGTGCTGGCCTCGTTGCCGTCCCAGCCGGAGCTCGACGCCGAGGCGGCCGCGCTCGCGGCGCTCGGCCTCGGCCTGCACGTGAACCTCACGTGGGGCGCCCCGGTCTCGCCGCCGGCCGCCGTGCCGTCGCTCGTCGACGAGGCGGGCCGGTTCCACCGCGACCTCGAGCTGGTGGCGGCGCGGGCGCGGGCCGACGAGGTCCGGCGCGAGGTCGACGCGCAGGTCGAGACCTTCACCCGACGGTTCGGCCGGCCGCCCACGCACCTCGACAGCCACCACCACGTCCACCGCCGGGTGCCGCGGGTCGGCGACGCCGTGCTCGACGTGGCGCTCGACGCGCGCCTGCCGCTCCGCAGCCAGGACGCGGGCTTCCGCGAGGGGGTCAGGCGGCGGGGGGTCCGGACGCCGGATCAGTTCCTCGGCGAGGACAGCGTCGAGCCGTACTGGACCGCCGCGCGGCTGCTCGACGCGCTGGCCGCCCTGCCGGTGGGCGTCACCGAGCTCATGTGCCACCCCGGCCGGTACGACGAGGCTCTCGCCTACAGCCGTTACGGCCGTCAGCGGGAGACGGAGCTCCAGGCGCTCTGCGAGCCCGAGGTCCGGGCGACCGTCGAGCGGCTCGGCATCGCGCTCCGTCACTTCGGGACGCTGCCGGCGTCGTGAGCCTCGCCGGCTCGGTGCTGGGCGCCGACGTCGGCGGGACGACGATCGGCGTCGGCCTCGTCTCCGGGGACGGCGAGGTGCGCCTGGCCGAGGAAGCGGCCACGCTGGGCGGCGGCGCCGGCTCGGTGGTGGAGACGCTCCTCGCGCTCCTCCTCCGCGCGCAGGCCCGCGGGGCTGCGGCCGGGATCGCGCTCGCCGGCTGCGGCATCGGGGTTCCGGGCCCGGTGGACGTCGCGACGGGCCGGCTCGGCCGCGACGTCCAGAACCTGCCGGAGCTGGCGGGGTGCCCGCTCGCCGAGCTCGTCACCGCCCGCACGGGCCTTCCGACCGTCGTCGACAACGACGTCAACGCGCTGGCCCTCGGCGAGGCCCGGTTCGGGGTGGCGCGCGGGCTCCGGGCGTTCGTCCTCCTGGCGCTCGGGACCGGGGTCGGCGGCGGCATCTACCTCGACGGGGACCTCGTGCGCGGCGCCTCCGGCTACGGGGGCGAGATCGGCCATGCCACGGTGGCCTTCGACGGCCGCCCGTGCTTCTGCGGCAGCCGCGGGTGCCTCAAGGCCTACGTGGCCGGCCCGGACATCGCCGCCCAGGCCCGCGAGGCGCTCGCGGCCGGCGGAGCGCCACCGGCCTCCCCGCTCGCCGCGCTCGCGGGCGGCGACCCGCAGGGGCTCGCCGCGCGCCACGTCTTCGAGGCGGCCGCGGCGGGCGACCCGCTGGCCGGGGCGGTCGTCGAGCAGGTCTGCCGTGCTCTCGGGGCCGCCCTCGGCGGCCTCCTCAACACGTTCAACCCCGAGGCGATCGTCCTCGCGGGCGGGGTCGCGCGGTCGCTCGAGGCGCACCTGGACGCCGTGCTCCACTGGACGCGCGCCTACGCCCTCGAGGGCGCCTACCGGGCCGCGAAGGTGCTCGTCGTCCGCCTGACCAAGACGACCGCGATCCGCGGTCCCGCCGCGCTCTTTCACCACGAAGCCGCTCGCCGCGCCCGCGCCGGCTGAGCCGCGCGCGACGGCCCGACCGGGCCGCAGCGCGGCGCCCGGCGGGCCGATGCGCCGACTCGTGCGACAATGGGCCGATGACGGAGAGCCGCGTCGCCAACGGAAAGGCGGGGAGCGACCTCGAGCGCGAGCTCCGACGCGTCGTGGCGGGCGAGGTGCGCTTCGACGACATGACGCGCCTCCTCTACGCGACCGACGCGTCGATGTACCAGATCGAGCCCATCGGCGTCGTCCTGCCGCGGTCGGCCGACGACGTCCACGCGGTCCTCGAGCTCGCCAACCGCTACAACGTCCCCGTCCTGCCGCGGGGCGGCGGCACGAGCCTCGCCGGCCAGACGGTGAACCACGCGGTGGTGCTCGACTTCTCCAAGTTCATGAACCGGGTCCTCGAGGTCAACCAGGAGGAGCGCTGGTGCCGGGTCCAGCCGGGGCTCGTCCAGGACGAGCTGAACGCCCACGTCCGGCCGTTCGGGCTGCTCTTCGGGCCCGATACGTCCACCTCGAACCGCGCGACGCTCGGCGGCATGTCCGGGAACAACTCCGCCGGCTCCCACTCCATCGCCTACGGCAAGACCCTCGACCACGTCCTCGAGCTCCGGTGCCTCCTGGCCGACGGCTCCGAGGTCGTGCTCCGTGACCTCACGCCGGCCGAGCTCGAGGCGAGGTGCCGGGGCAACGGCCTCGAGGGGCAGATCTACCGGGAGGTCGGGCGGCTCGTCTCGGAGCACGCCGACGAGATCCGCACGCGCTATCCGAAGATCATGCGCCGCGTCTCCGGCTACAACCTCGACGAGTTCGTCCCGCGCGAGGGGACACGCCGGCCGTTCGGGCTCCAGCGCCTCGCCGTGGGGTCGGAAGGGACGCTGGTCGTGGTCGTCGAGCTCACGGTCCGGCTCGTGCCACGCCCGAAGCACACGGCGCTCGACGTCGTCCATTACGGGAGCCTGGAGGCCGCGCTCGACTCCTCCCAGGAGATCCTCACGACGGGCCCGTACGCGGTCGAGCTGACCGACAAGCTGATCCTGGACCTGGCCCGCGGCAACATCGAGCAGCGGCAGCGGATGGGCTTCGTGCAGGGCGACCCCGCCGCGATCATGATCGTCGAGTACGCCGGCGAGACGGCGGCCGAGGTCCGTGCGAAGGTGGAGGCGCTCGAGGCCCTCCGCGGGCGGAGGCGCATCGGCTACGCGGCGCACCTGGCCTTCGAGCCGGCGGAGCAGCAGTCCATCTGGAAGCTCCGCAAGGCGGGGCTCGGGCTGCTGCTCGGGCTCAAGGGCGACCGCAAGCCGATCGCCTTCGTCGAGGACACGGCCGTGGAGCCGGCGAAGCTTCCGGCCTTCATCGCCCGCTTCCGCGAGATCCTGGCGCGCCACGACGCCAGCGCCGGCTACTACGGGCACTGCTCGGTGGGCTGCCTCCACATCCGCCCCCTCATCAACCTCAAGGACGCCGCCGAGATCCGGAAGATGCGCGCCATCGCCGAAGAGATCACGGCCCTCGTCCTCGAGTCCGGCGGCGCGCTGTCCGGCGAGCACGGCGACGGTCGCGCGCGGAGCCCCTTCAACGAGACGCTCTACGGGCCGCGTCTCTACGACGCCTTCCGGCAGGTCAAGCGGGCCTTCGACCCGAAGGGGCTCCTGAACCCCGGCAACATCGTGGACGCGCCGCCCATGACCGAGCACCTCCGCTACGGCGCGGCGTACCGGACGTGGGAGCCGCCGACGCTCCTCGACTTCTCGGCGCAGGGCGGCTTCGCCGCCGCCGTGGAGATGTGCAACGGCATCGGGGTCTGCCGGAAGAAGCTCGAGGGGACGATGTGTCCGTCCTACATGGCGACGCTCGACGAGGAACACTCCACGCGCGGGCGGGCCAACGCGCTGCGCGCCGTCCTCTCCGGGAAGGTCCCCGCCGCCGAGTTCGCGGGACGGCGCCTCTACGACGTGCTCGATCTCTGCCTGGAGTGCAAGGCCTGCAAGGCCGAGTGCCCCGCGAACGTGGACATGGCGAAGCTCAAGTACGAGTTCCTCGCCCACTACTACCGCACCCACGGGCTTCCCATCCGGAATCGTCTCTTCGGCCGGATTCACACCCTTGCGCGCCTCGGTGCGGCGCTGGCCCCGCTCTCGAACTGGGTCGCCCGCTCCCGGCCGAACCGCTGGCTGCTCGAGCGCGTGGCCGGCATCGACCGGCGCCGTCCGCTGCCGGCCTTCGCCCGGACCCCGTTCACCGCCTGGTTCGCCCGCCATCGTTCCGGCGGAACCGGGGCGCGCGGCCCGGTCGTCCTCTTCCACGACACCTTCAACACCTACCAGACGCCGGAGGTCGCCGTTGCGGCGACGCGGCTCCTGGAGGCCTCGGGGTACCGGGTCCTGCTCCCCGCGCGCCGGTGCTGCGGGCGCCCGATGATCTCGAAGGGCATGCTCGCCGACGCGCGCGACGCGGCGGCGGCGAACGTGGGGGCCCTCGTCGGCTTCGCCCGGGAGGGGACGCCGATCGTCGGGCTGGAGCCCTCGTGTCTGCTGACCCTCCGCGACGAGTACGTGGACCTGCTCCGGTCCGAAGACGCCCGGCTCGTGGCCCGCGGGAGCTTCCTCCTCGAGGAGTTTCTCCAGCGGGAGTGGGCGGTGCGGGGTCGGCCCGCCGTCGCCGGGCGAGGCAAGGTGCTCCTCCACGGCCACTGCCACCAGCGAGCGCTCTCCGGGACGGGGCCGACCGTCGCGGTCCTCCAGGCGGCCGGGTACGAGGTGAGCGAGGTGGACTCCGGCTGTTGCGGGATGGCCGGCTCGTTCGGATTCGAGCGCGAGCACTACGACCTCTCGCTCGCGATCGCGGGGCGACGGCTCGTGCCGGCGGTGACCGGGGCCGCCCCCGACGTGGCGGTGTGCGCGCCCGGCATCTCCTGCCGGCAGCAGATCGAGCACACCACGCGCCGCCGCGCGAAGCATCCGGCCGAGCTGCTCTGGGACGCGATCGCCCGCTGAGCCGCTCGTCCGCCGGCCGCCGCCGCGGGTCCCGTGGCCCCGTGAATTGCCCGTCCGCCGGCCGCCGCGGGTCCTGTCGCCCCATGAACTGCTCGTCCGTCGGCCGCCGCCGCGGGTCCTGTCGCCGGCTTGCCCCGGTCCGGCCGGGCTCCGTCACCCGTTCGCGCCCTCCCGCGGTTCTGACGAACCGCGAGAGGAGCGCGAAGGGGTCCCACTTGGCCCGGCCGGCTGCGGGGCGCCGCCGGCGCCACCCGCGGCGACGGCTACCCGCGTGAGTTTCGGGTTCGCCTGGGCCGCAGGCCTCGTCGGGCTGATCGTCGCGGCGTTCGTCAAGGGCGCGATCGGCTTCGGCTTCCCCACCGTCGCCACGCCGCTCCTGGCGCTCGCCACCGACGTGCGGACGGCGGTGGTCGTGCTCCTGCTGCCCAACATCGTCATGGACGGCATCCAGATCGTCCGCCGTCCCGGGCTCGGCGCCGCGGTGCGACGCCATGCCCCCCTCCTCGGGGCCGGTGTGGTCGGCACCGTCGTCGGCACGCAGTTCCTGGCCTGGGTCTCCCCGCGCGGTCTGCTGGTCGCCCTGGGGACGGTGATCCTGGCCTTCGTCCTGGTCTCGCTCGCGCGGCCGGCCTGGCGGCTGCCGGCCCGGCTGGAGAGGCCGCTCGCTCCGGTCGTGGGGCTGGTGGCGGGCACGCTCGGCGGGATCACCAACGTGTTCGCGCTCCCGCTGGCGCCGTACCTCTACGCGCTGGGCCTGCCCAAGGCCGAGTTCGTCCGCGCCATCGCGTGCGCCTTCCTGACCTTCAAGCTGACGCAGTTCGGCGCGGTCTGGCAGGTGGGGTTGCTGAACACGCGCCTCCTCGGCTTCTCGCTCGCCGCCACGGCCGTCACCCTGGTGGCGTTCGCGGGCGGGCTCCGCGCTCAGGACCGCGTCCGTCCCGAGACGTTCAACCGCGTGGTGCTGGGGTTCCTCGCGTTGGTGAGCGCGGCGATGCTCCTGCGCGCGGTCTGGTAGCCGTGTGGGGAGCGGCGGTGACGCCCGGCTCCGTGCCTTGCCGTGGCGACGGCCCGGACGCTAAGATGGCGCGGGATGGACAAGCTGTCCGACCTCTACTGGGAGCTTCAGGCGGACCAGGAACCGATCGGCCTCGAGGAGTTCGTCAGCCGGGCGGCGGGCGGCGAGTACGGGCCGGTGACGCGCGAGGACCTCTGTGACTTCCTCCGCGCGGTGGAGGCGCGGCTCGTCCGCCGGATCGAGGGAGCGGAGGTCACGGCCCACGATGCGGCCGCCCGCGAGGACCTCGTCGAGGAGACGCGCGGCTGGATCGAGGACCTGATCACGAGGGTGTGCGAGTCCTGAGCGGGAGTCGCGCGGGCCGCGCGCGCCTCGGCTCGCCCCCCCCGACCCTCCCCGGCCCTGATCGAGGCCCTGCCCGCCACGGCCGCCGGGCTCGTCCCGCGCGCGCCGAGATGCGACGGGCATCGGCCCGGCAGGCGGGTTACCAGACCTCGGCCGGCAACGGCAACCCCTCGAAATCCGCGGCGGTGAGCGGCCGGTCCGGGGTGACGCCCATCCGCTCGAGAAACGCGTAGAGCTGGCGGAGGTGCTGGGCGGCGTGCCAGGTCGTCCGCTCCAGCAGCTCGTGGCCCGTCTGCCGTCCGTAGTACGTCTCGACGGCGCCGGCGGTGGCGGCGGGCCGGGCCAGCCAGCCGGCGAGGCGCTCGCGCACCGCGTCGCCATACCGGGCGATCGCCGGCCCGTCGGCCAGCTCGGGCGGCGCCAGCTCCTGGAGCCACGCCTCGGGGAGGCGGCCTTCGGTCATCGCGTCGCCGAAGGCCAGGCTCAGCCGGAAGAGGTGGTAGCCGAGCTGACGCACCGACCGGTCGCGTCCGGGCCAGGTCATGGCGAGATGCTCCGGCGGGACCTGGCGCATCGCGCGCTGGCTCGCGGCGAGGATCCGGTCGAGGCGCGCGGCGAGCTCCCCGGCCGAGAGGCGGCCCGACTCCCGGTACGCCACCCCGACCAGCTCGGCGACGGCGGTCGGGTTCCAGCCGTGGACGGCGCGGTCGCCCACGACGACGGCCGGCACGAGGTGGATTCCGAACCGCTCGAGGTCGCGCCGCGCGGCCGGCGCCGCCTCGACGTCGATGGCCTGGAAGGCCACCCCCCAGGACGCGAGCAACTCTCGCGTCTTGCTGCAGGAGCTTCAGCCGGGGCGGTGGTAGAGCCGGACACGCGGGTCCGCCATCCGTCGATCCTCCTCGCGCGCAGGGCTGGCGCTACGGCCGGCGCGGCGCATCCAGGACCTCCCGGACCTTGCGGGCCAGACCCGCCGGCGCGAAGGGCTTGTGGAGCAGCGGGCTCCCGGGCTCGAGGAGCCGCCGCTGCTCGATCGCGTCGGCGGTGTACCCGGTCACGTAGAGCACCCGCATCTCCGGCCGCCTCACGGTCAGCCGGTCCGCCAGCTCCCGCCCGCTCATGTGGGGCATGACCACGTCCGTGATCAGGAGGTGAATCGGTTCCGCGTACGAATCGCAGATCCAGATCGCGTCGGCCCCGTGCCTGGCCTCCAGGACGCCGTAGGAGTGCATCTGGAGGATCTCGCGCGCCAGCTCGCGGATGGCCGGGTCGTCCTCGACGACCAGGACCGTCTCCCAGCCCGTGAGCGGTCCGGCGGGGACCGGCGTCGGCTCGGGTCGCTCGCGCACGCCCTCGCTCCGCGGCAGGTAGACCCGGAACGTCGTGCCCCGCCCCGGCGCGCTCTCCACCATGATGTAGCCGGCGCTCTGCTTGACGATGCCGTAGACCGTGGCCAGCCCGAGGCCCGTCCCCGCCGCCGCCTCCTTGGTGGTGAAGAACGGCTCGAAGATGTGCGCCTGCGTCGCCTCGTCCATGCCCACCCCGGTGTCGCTCACGGCGAACATGACGTACAGGCCGGGCTTCGCGCCCACGTGCCGCCGGGCGAAGGCCTCGTCCAGCTCCACGTCGGCCGTCTCGATCGTCAGCCGGCCGCCGCGCGGCATCGCGTCGCGCGCGTTCACCGCCAGGTTCACGATCACCTGCTCGAGTTGCGCCGGGTCGGCCTTCACCAGGGCGACCGAGGCGGTCCGGGCCATCACGAACTCGATGTGCTCGCCCAGCAGCCGCTCCAGGAGCTTGCCGACGCCCGCCACGACCTCGTTGAGGTCCAGGAGCTGCGGCTCCCGGATCTGCTTGCGGCTGAAGGCGAGGAGCTGCTCGACGAGCGAGCTGGCCCGGACGGCCGTCGCCTGGATCAGGTCGATGTCGCGGTAAAGCGGGTGGGTCGCCGCGATCGTGTCCAGCACCAGGTGGCTCCGCCCGAGGATCACGGTCAGGAGGTTGTTGAAGTCGTGCGCGATGCCGCCGGCCAGCCGGCCCACCGCCTCCATCTTCTGGGAGTGACGCAGCTGGGCCTCCAGCGCCTTGCGGCCGGTCATGTCCTTCATCACGCCGAGGGTCCCCACCACGGTCCCGGCCACGTCGCGGAGCAGCGACATCGAGCTGGAGACGTCCACCCACCGGCCGTCGGCGGCCCGGAACCGGGTCTCGTAGTTCTGGATCCGCCCCTCGGTCTCGAGCCGGCGCATGATGCCTCGGGCCTCGTCCAGCCCGCCGTGGTTGTATTCCGCGACGCGGCGCCCGAGGATGTCCCCCGCGCGGTGGCCGAAGATCTCCTCCGCGCCCCGGCTGAAGTAGGTGATCCGGCCGTGGGTGTCCGTCGTCACGATGGCGTCGGCCGAGTTCTCCGTGATCGACCGGAGGAAGTCGCGGGCTTCGCGGGCTTCCTGGTAGAGGCGCGCGTTCTCGAGAGCGAGGGCCGCCTGGTCGGCGAGGAGCTGCGCGAGCTGGATCTCGTCGGGCCCGAACCGGCGCGGCGCGCCGTCGCCGACGCTGAGCGCGCCGATGACGCGGTCCTGGACCGTCAGCGGGACGGCCAGGACGCTGCGCGCCTCGATCTCCGCCAGCCGGGCCCGCAGCTCGGGCCCGAGCGTGAGGCGGGGATCGGCGAGGAGGTCGGCCGTGACGACGGGTCGTCGCTCCTGGATCGCCAGCCCCGCGGCGCCGGTCGCCGGCGGCAAGACTGCGGCCCGGGTCACGACCCGGCCGAAGTCCCCCGACACGGCGCGCACGACGAGCGCCCCGGACTCCGGATCGAGGAGGTAGAGGACGGACGCGCTGGCGCCGAGGAGCTCACGCGCCGACTCCACGATCGCGTCCCCCACGGCGGGGGGATCGAGCGAGCGCGCGAACGCCCGTCCCGCGTTCACGACCGCTTGCAGGGCGGCCGGCCACGCGTCGGGTCGGCTCACGTGGTCGTCCATTCAGGCAGACCCTATGACGGCCCGCGCGGGTCGGTCAAGCCGTCCGCGCGGCGTTCCGGCGCGCGCCCGGTGGCCGGCGCGCCGCGCGGCACGCGGCGGACCCGGTAGCGGCAGGGCTGGCCGTCGGCCGGCTCCCGCTCGACGACGAAGCGGTAGCGCGAGCTGAGGACCTCGCCCCAGGCCCGCTGGCGCTCGAGCCAGCCGCGACAGGGCGGGTAGTCGCCGGGCGCCAGGTGCCCGTAGCCGCTCCGCTCGGCGTACGCGTGGGCCAGACACTCCGCGTTCTCGACGAGCAGCGTGTCCGGGTCGAGGAGCGACAGATGCTGGGCGGGCCGATCGAGCGCGCCGAACAGGTACCAGGCGAGGCGATACCACTCCGCGACCTGCTCCATGGTGTCGAGCGAGTGAAGCCGGGCCACGCGCTTGAACTCCCGCAGCTCGATCCGCGCCAGGCTCGCGATGGCCCGCTCGTTGAGCTCCATCGCCGTCTCGAGCCCTGCCCGCGCGACCGCCTTCAGGAACCACTGGCCGTCGTGGCGCCGCCAGCAGCTCGAGACGAGATCGACGACCGCGTCCGCGGGGAGGCCGAAGGGGTACCGGCGCGGCTCGGCCACCGGCGGTCAGCGCGCGGTGACCGGGGCGACGACCACGTCGGTCGGCGCGCCCATGAGGAAGCTCTCGATGTTGTCCACCGCCCGGTGGAGACCGGCCTCGATCACCTCGCGCGTCATCCCGGCGTTGTGGGGCGTCAGGACGACGTTCGGGAGCGCCAGGAGCGGGTCGTCGGGCGGGACCGGCTCTTCGTGGAAGACGTCGATCCCGGCGCCGGCGAGCCGGCCGTCCCGCAGCGCCGCGACGAGCGCCGCCTTGTCGACGAGGGCCCCGCGGGCGGTGTTGACGAGGAACGCCGTCGGCTTCATCCGCGCGAGCCGCGCCGCGTCCAGAAAGCCCTGTGTCTCGGCGGCCAGCCGCAGGTGGAGGCTCAGGACGTCGGAGGCGCGCAGGAGCTCGTCCAGCGGAACGGCCCGCCCGCCGGCCGCCGCGGCCCGACCCGCGTCGGGGCGCAGCGTGTGGACCAGCACCGTCATCCCGAGGGCGCGCCCCAGCGCCGCGACGCGGCTGCCGATCGCGCCGAGGCCGAGGACCCCGAGGCTCGTCCCCCGCGCCTGGACGAGCAGGCCGCGCGGCCACTGGCCCGCCCGGACGTCCCGGTCCAGGGCGGGGAGGCGGCGCATGACGGCGAGCATCAGGGCGAGCGTGTGCTCGGCGACGGCGTCGGCGTTGACCCCCGGGGTGTTCGTCACGGCGACTCCGCGCCGGCGACAGGCCTCGAGGTCGATGTTGTCCACGCCCGTGCCCCAGACCGAGACGAGCCGAAGGCGAGAGGCCCCGGCGAGGACCCGGTCGCTGAAGCGCGCGTGCGCCCGGATGTTGAGGGCGACCTCCGCGTCGGCGAGCCGGCGGATCAGCTCCGGCTCCTGGTCGGCGCCGCGCTCGGTGTGGATCACGACCTCGCCGAGCCCGCGGAGGCGGGCCTCCGCCGAGGACCCGGTGAGGGCGGGCGGGAAGTCGTCGGGGACGACGATCCTCAGACTCACGGCGACCCCTCGGGCCGAGGCCCGAGCCTCGCTATGGGGACTCGGCCTCGAAGACCGCCTGCGCCGCCGCGAGCGGCTCTCCCGTATCGGCCTTGTACCCGAGGTCGCGGAGCGCCATGCCGAGGGCGGAGAGGGTCGGGAGGACGTAGAGCGGGCTGGCCGTGAGCCCCATGGTCCCCACGCGCAGCGCGCCCTCGCGCATCCGGTCGATCCCGATCCCGGTCGAGATGAGGATGCCGTAAGCGTCGCGCATCCGGTGGACGACGGCGCGCGCCGCGATGCCGGGCGGGGTCCGGAAGCACGAGACCGTGTCGGAGGCCAGGGCGGGCTCGCCGAAGAGATCGAGCTTGAGCGCCGCGAGCCCGGCCCGGAACGCCTTGCCGGCGATCCGGTGCCGCCGGATCCGGTGGGGCATTCCCTCTTCCAGGATCATCGTGGTCCCCTCGCGGAGGGCCTGGGTGAGATGCGTCGGCATCGAGACCGGCTGGTTGCGCCGCGTGCCCTCGGGCACGCCGCCGCCCCGCGCCGCGGGCACCCACTCCCGCTTCCATCGGAGCAGGTCGTAGGCGTAGCTGGTCGGCCGCCCCCGCCGCCGCTCCATCGCCTCGAAGGCGCGCGGCGAGACGGACACGACCGCCAGGCCGAGGGGCAGGGCCAGGCACTTCTGCGACCCCGTCATGTTGACGTCCACGCCCCAGGCGTCCGTCTGGACGTCCAGCCCGGCGAGCGAGGAGACCGTGTCCAGGAGGTAGAGCGCGCCGTGCCGCCGCGCGATCTCGCCGACCGCGGCGCCCGGATAGGTGACGCCCGTGGAGGTCTCGCTGTGGACGAGCGTGAGGACCTTCGGGCGGACCCGCGCGACCGTGCGCTCGAGCGTCTCGAGGTCGAGCGGCCGGCCCCACTCGACCTCGACCGGGGTGACCGTCGCGCCCAGGCGCTCCGCGATCTCGCGCATCAGCCCGCCGAAGACGCCGGCCACCACCACCACGACGGCGTCGCCGGGCTCGAGCAGCGAGGCGGCCGCCGCCTCGAGGCCCGTCCGGCCCGAGCCCGGCATCGCGATGACCTCGCCGCTCGTCTGGAAGACCTGTCGGAGGTCGAGGCAGGCGGGCTCGAGGATCTCCTCGTCGAAGGGCGGCTCGTACTGGATCATCGCCGGCTGGGCCATGGCGCGGATGACGCGCCAGGGCACCTCGGTCGGGCCCGGGATCATGAGGATCGGGCGGTCCAGGCCTCGCATCCAGCGCTCTCGACTCACGCGGCGTCTCCTTTCGCGGCGGGCAGGGGAGCCGGACGGCGACGCGCTCCGGCGACGCGACCTATTGTAAGCCGGCGGGCGACGCGGCGCTACTTCGGCGCCGCCCGCGACCGGCGGGGACCGCGGCGGGCCTCACCCGGTGAGCGGCGGGACCTGACGCTGGCGGCCGATCAGGTAGAGGTTGCGCGCGTAGATGACGAGACCCGCCGCCTGCCCGAGGATGAAGACGGGGTCCATCCGGTGGATGGCGTAGGCGAGCAGGATGAGCCCGCCCACGACGCTGAAGTACCAGAAATACACCGGCACCACGCTCTGGCGCCGTCGCTCCGACGCGATCCATTGCACGAGGAAGCGGGCCGAGAAGCACGCCTGGCCGAGGAAGCCCACGACGAGCCACGCCTTCGAGACGTCCATGCCATGCTCCATGACGTCCACGTGGTCGGGCGCTATCGACGGGGCCCGGAACGGTGCTAGAATCGGCGCGCGAGTCCGAGCCCGCCGTTCGGGGGAGGCGACCCGGCACATGGTCAAGGGCTACATATTGCTGCGTCTCATCCCTGGCCTCGAAGCCGAGGCGCTCAACCAGATCCGCACCGTTCCGGGAGTCGTCGACCTCACGCTCGTCTTCGGCGGCTGGGACGCGGTCGTGCACGCCGAGGCCAAGACCCTGGGGGCGCTCACGCGCCTCGTGGTCGGGCAGATCCGCGGCATCCACGGGGTGCAGGCGACCGAGACGCTCGTCGCCGCCGAGTTGTAAAGATACCACGACGATGCGGGCGCTCGGGGGCCGGGCGGGCTTCGCCGCCCTGCTCGCCGCCTACGTCCTCACGCACCTCCTCCTGCGCGTCTGGATGTCGCCGACCCTGACCGTGGACGACGCCCGCGAGGCCGTCTTCTCGCAGACCCTCGACTGGGGATACCAGCCGCGCCAGCCTCCCCTCTACAGCTGGGTCGTCTGGGCCGCCGTCCGCGTCTTCGGCCTGGGCGTCCCGCCCTTCGCCGCGGTCCGGTACGCGTGGCTCGCGGTCGCCGCCCTGTTCCTCTACCTGAGCGCCCGGCGGATCCTGAGCGACGCGCGAGTCGCGGCGCTCGCGGCCGCCTCGCCGCTGCTCCTGCTGCCGTTCAGCTGGAACATTCACTTCCTGACTCACACCGCCGCCCTGGTGGCGGCGTGCGGCGCCACGCTCTACGCCCTCGTGCGGCTTCTGGCCTCCGGGCGGTCCGGGGCCTACGCCTGGCTCGGGGTCGCGCTCGGGCTCGGGTTGCTCTCGAAGTTCAACTATGCCCTCTTCGCGGGGAGTCTCCTGGCGGCGGGGCTCACCATCCCGGACTACCGGCGCCGACTCCTCGACCCGCGCCTGCTGCTCGCGCTCGGCCTGGCCGCCATCCTGGTGCTGCCGTACGCCCTCTGGTTCCGCGCCCGCGGGTTTCCGGTGGGGTCCGTCTACTCGACCGTCGGGCGCCTGGCGCGCCCCGAGGGCGGGCTCGCCAGCCTCGCCACCGACCTCTATCACGTGCTCCGCGTCGGCGTCGCGTTCCTGGGGCCGGTCTGGGCCGCGTTCCTCCTCCTGGCCCCGGAGGTCCTGCGACCGGCGACGGCGGCCTCGCGCGACCGGCTGCGGCACGGCCAGCTCCTCGCGCGCACGTGTCTCCTGGGGGCGGGGATCCTGGTCGCCGGCGCCGTGCTGAGCGACCCCGTGCCGCTCCGCACGCACTGGGTGCTGCCGGTCTTTCTCCTGGTACCGCCGTACCTCGTCTGGCGCCTCGACGTCGCCGGCGTCGAGCCCCGGCAGGTCCGCCGGCTCGGGCTCGCCGTGGCGGTCGCCGCCCTGGCGGTCGCGGTCACGCTCCTCACGCCCTTGAGCGGCGCCAGCCTGCTGGCCGCCGGCCTCGGGGAACCGTACGGGGCGGTGGCCGCCCGCCTGGCCGAGGCGGGCTTCCGGCGGGGCACGATCGTCGCCGGACGCGGCGCCCTCGGCGGCAATCTGCGCGTGAGCTTCCCGACCTCGCGGGTCGTCACGATCGACAACCCGCGCTACACGCCCCCGGCCGGCGCCGGGGACGGGCAGTGCCTCGTCGTCTGGGACCGCGAGGATCCGGAGACGGTCGGACGGAGGGTGGCGCCGGCGCTGGCGGCCCTCGAGGTCGACCCGGGCGCGCTCGGGCCGTTCCGCGAGATCGAGCTGCCCTCCCCGACGCCGGCGGGCCGGACGCTCCGCGTGCGCTACGCGCTCCTCGAGCACGGCGCGGGGCGCTGTCGCTGAGGGCCGCTCGTGATCCGCGCCCCCGTCGGCCCGCGGGCCGGTCGGACGGCGCGCCTGGGAGGCGACGCATGCCGACGGCCCGCGTGAACGGCGTCTCGCTCTACTACGAGGAGGCCGGGGACGGACCGCCGCTCCTCCTGATCCACGCCTTCCCCGTCGGGCGGGGGATGTGGGCGCCCCAGATCCCGTCCTTCGCGCGGCGGTTCCGCGTGATCGTCTATGACTGTCGCGGCTTCGGGCGCTCGGAGGCGCCGACGGCGGCGGCGGCGTACTCGCAGGGACAGTCCGTCGAGGACGCCCGCGGCCTCCTCGCGCACCTCGGCGCGCTGCCGGCCGCCGTCTGCGGGCTGTCCATGGGCGGGAACATCGCGCTCAACCTCGCGCTCGCGCACCCCGAGGCGGTGCGGGCGCTCGTCCTCTGTGACACGGGCGCCGGCTCCGAGGACCCGGGCGCGTTCCGGGCCCGCTGCGTCGAGTACGCCGAGGCGAGCCAGCGCGGCATGGACGGCTTCTTCGAGAAGCTGATGCTCTGGCCGGTCTTCCGCGACTTCGTGACGGGTCCCCGAGAGCGGCAGCTCCTGCGCGAGATGGTGCTCGCCCAGTCGCCCCACGGGGTCGGCCTGACCGCGCTCCACACCCTCGCCCCGCGGCCGCCGGTTTATGCGCTGCGCGAGCGGCTCGAGGCGCTCCGGCGCCCGACGCTCGTCGTCTACGGCGAGCGCGACGAGGCGTGCGTCGAGAGCTCCGGGTTCCTGGCGACGACCATCCCCGAGGCGCGCCTCTGGATGGTCCCGGGCGCGAGCCACTTCGTGAACCTCGACGAGTCCGAGCGCTTCAACGAGACCGTGCTCCGCTTCCTCGGCGAGCACGCCACGGGCGGCGGCTAGCGCTCAGTCCCGGAGGATCCAGGGATTCGTGGAGCGCGAAGACGCGCCCCTCCCCGGTGAGGGCCGAGTCGCCCGGGAAGGCATACGGCAGGAGCTGGGCGCGGAAGGGGGCCCCGAAGGGCCCCCTCCAGAGATACCTAGGTGGGCGTCGCGCGGGACGGCGTCGATCCCGGGCTCAGCCGCAATCCACGCCGTCCAGCGACACCGTCGTCGTGCCGCCCGCGTTCACCGTGAACGCCTTCGTGGGTCCGCACCAGAGAGCGCTGTACGAGCCGGGCGCGACGCCTCCGCGCGTCACGCTTTCGCCGGGATCGAGGTCGGACACGGGCGAGATCGTCCCGGGCGAGAACGTGACGGTGGGAATGGTGCAGCATGCGTAGTCCGCGGTGTTCACGACGATGACGGTCCCGGTGCCGCCGAACGTCGCGATGACCGTGGTGGGGGTGCTCGTGATCGTCACGTTACACGTCGGGTTCGTGCTGCAGCCGCCGCCGCTGTAGCCGACGAAGCCGCTGCTCGCGTTCAGCGTCACCACGGTCCCCAGCGTGAACGGCTCCGAGCAGTCGCCGGGACAGCTGATGCCGCCCGGCGAGCTGCCCACGCTCCCGTTGCCGACCACGATGACGATGAGGCTGCTGTTGACGCCCGCCACGACGACGCTCACCTGGAGCGGCGTCGGCGGGACCACCCGCACCGTGGCGCTGCCCGTCGCCGTCTGGGTGCCGCAGAGCAGGGTGGCGACCAGGTTGTACACGCCGGCGGCCAGCGACAGCGCGTGCTCGGTCGGCGGGATCGGGAAGGTCTGCGTCACGCTGGTGCTGGTGTTCGTCGCCGTGAGCGTGCCGGTGCAGTTGCCGGGGACCTGGGCCGCGCGGATGCCCCGCAGGGTGAGCACGACCGAGTTTCCGCTCGGGCCCGTGGTCCGGCTGCTGCCGCCGCCGCAGGCCTGGGCGAGCGCGGCCACGAGCAAGAGTGCCCCCGCCCACCGCCGGAGGGACACGTGATTACCCGGAGCATGCATGGGTCCTACCTCCACCTCGCACTGCGGGTTCCGCTCAACCCGACCGGTCGACGACAACCGCTAGAAGCGGTAGGTGACGAGCACGTCGGCGTGGACGCCGTTGATGGTGCCGGCCCTCGGGAACAGCGGGCCCTCCTCCACGTCCATGACGAAGTACCGGAAGCCCGCCTCGACGGCGAGCCTCCGGTGAGGCGTCCAGCGGATCCCCGGGCCGAAGGCGACCTTCGTCCGGCCCCCGTCGTGGAGCGGGTCCCCCTTCGCGTAGTCGTTCGCCTCGATGCGCCGGACGTCCACCGAGCCCTGCACGCTCCAGGCGTCGCTCAGGATGTAGCCGGCCGTCAGCCCGGCCCGGAACTCGTTGCCCTTGCTGTTCTGGGCCTCGGTCACGAGCAGGCCGCCCGCGCCGATCCGCTCGGCCTTGTCCCGGATGATGTCGCGGAGCGTGAGGACGAGCCACCACGGCTCGGGCCGCCACTCGACCGTCACGAGGAGGTCGATCTCGTCGCCTTCCCGGAAGGAGTCCCGCCCGCGCCGCTGGTCGACGGTGTAGTAGGTGTACGCGACGCGGCCGATCAGCCGGACCGCGTCCGCGAGGTAGACGTCGCCGAGGCCGGCCACCGTGACTTCGTCGCCGGGGTCGATGTCGTCGGCGGGCTCGGTGGTCGGATCGTATTCCCCCGTCCAGAGAAAACCGGCGGCCAGGCCGAGGCCGAAGGCGCCGAAGTTGTGATAGACGGTCAGCGTCGGGTTGACGTCGAGCCCTTCGCCGAAGCGGTCCAGGGCGACGAGGTCCTCGTCCTGGATCGCCGCCACGTCACGCGAAGACAGGCGGCTCTTGCCGGTGGGGAGGTCGAGGTTGAGCCCTGCGCGGATCTCGGTGTCGCCCAGCACCAGCCGGTAGTAGCCCGAGAGCGTCGTGTCCGTGAAGCCCGTGATCGAGCCCGACGGCACGACGCCGGGGTCCCGCTCGCTGGTCCCGTAGGCGCCGCGGACGCTCACGCCCCAGCGAGGGGTGTCGAAGGCCAGGGAGAACGGGCCGAGCACCTCGTGTCCGTTCTGGCCCGCCCCGTCCCACCAGTCCACGTGGACGCCGGTGCGGGCCGTCCACTCGTCGGCGGCCGCCGGACCCGGGGCGGTCGCGAGCATCGCGGCGAGGGCGAGGCCGTGCCACGCCCGCCACCAGCCAGACCCTGCCGGGGCCCCCCACCTGCCTCCCTTCATGCCCTCCCCCTCTCGAGCCCGCGCCGCGCGGGCGTGGCGACTGCTGCGCCCCGGTTACTCGACGCTCACGGACGTCCCGACCGGCGCCTCGGTGGACGGCGCGTCTCCCCGCCCGGTCTGCCCCGGCTGGCCGCCAAAGATGCGGTCGCCGGTGAGCCGTTCGGTGAGCTTCCCGCCGAGCGCGCGGAATGCGTCCAGATCGAGGTCCGCCGGGTCGACCGTGGCCGACTCGAACGTGAGCGCCTTCAGGATCGCCCGCTTGTCACGCAGCGGGATCACGGTGCACGGAGGCGGGTCGCGTCGCGGCTCGAGGCGGGTCCAGCGGTTTCGGTCGCAGAGGACGAACCCGGCGCCGATGGAGCTGTTCTGCGTCTGGCCGGCGAAGGTGTAGACCCGGCTCACCCGCGGGGCGTCGGGGATCGCGGGCGACTCGTGCAGCACCGCAAAATCCGTCTGCCGCACGGCGGCGACGGCCGTCGGCGTCTGGACGGCGAAGCCGCCCTGGGTGGCGGCGACCTTCGCGATCACCTGGCGCGCGACCCAGGCGCGGGCCTGGCCCACCGCGAGGTTGAAGCGCGACGTGCTGGGGTTTCCCGCGGCGTCCAGGTCGAGCTTGTCGATCTCCAGGTCCGACAGCTCGCCCAGGCGGACCAGGCTTCCGTCGCCCAGGCGGATCTCCGCCGCGCCGCCCCGTCCGGTCCGCACGCGGTCACCCTCCGCGAGCCGCGCGCCCTTCACCAGCGGGCGTGCCGCCGTCTGGCCGCGGGGGACGGCCTCGACGGGCGGCCGGGCCAGGACCACCTCCGCGCCCCTCGCGGGCTGCGCGGCCGCGCCGGCGCAGAGCCAGAGGCTCGCCGCCACGACCAGGATCGCCCCGCGCGCCGTCGTTCTCATGCTCGGCCTCCCTTCGAGGGCCCCCGTCATGACCGTGGTCGCGCCCCGCGCGAGCGAATCCTCGCTGGGCTTCCGCCGCGCCAGCGCGCGACCCGGGCCGCGCGGAGCCCCTCGGGGCTTCCCCGTGAGCAACTCTCCCGACCCGCGGTATCATAGCGGCCCGTCTGGCGCTGTCAAGGCCGCGTCTTGGGATCCAGCGGTACAATGAAAGCTTCCGGGAGTGGCCGCGAATTGGTGCGAATGCCGGGATTGAGGAGGCACGCGCGTGGCTCGACGGGCTGATCACGCCGCCCGCCCTGCGGGGGTTCTGCGCGACGGCTCGCGGGGCGAGTGCCGGAGCGAGCCGGCGCTCCGGATCGAGCGGTAGAGCGGCCCGCATGCCTTCCGGGTCGCCGCCCATCCCGCCGCCCGCGTCCCGCCCGGCGAGCCCGCCGGAGGTGGTGCTCGATATCCGGGGCGAAGGCTGCCCCTACACCTTCCTCCGGTCGAAGCTCGCGCTGGAAACCCTGGCGGTCGGACAACTGCTCCGCGTGGTCGTGGGGGATGAGACGTCCGCCCGCGACGTCCCGCGCAGCCTGAGCGCGGCCGGCCACTCGGTCCTGGCCGTCGAGCCGCTCGCCCCTCGCCTCTGGGCCATCCTCGTCCGGAAAGGGGGGTGACGGGCTCAGGCGGTGTGCGCCAGCGCCTCGGGGATCGCGGACGGCGCGCGCGCGCGCGACCGCCCGATCGCGGCGAGGCGAGCCGGCGGGATCACGGCACACGCCTCCGCCACCTCGGGATCGAACTGACGACGCGCCTCGCGCCGGATCTCGGCCAGGGCGCCGGCGAGCGAGCGCGCGGGCTCGCACGGGCGGGCGACCGTCATCGCGTCCAGCGCGTCCGCGACCGCCACGATCCGGCCCGCCAGGGGAATCTCGCTGCCGCGCCGCCCGTCGGGGTAGCCCTCGCCGTCGTACCGCTCGTGGTGGGCGCGGACCGCCTCGGTCTCCCTGGCCAGGACGCGGAACGGCGCCAGGATCCGCCCGGCGACGAGGGGGTGCTGCCGGATCGCGAGGCGCTGTTCCGGTCCGAGCCGCCCGGGCTCGCGCAGGACCGCGTCCGGGAGCACGAGCTTGCCGATGTCGTGGAGCAGGCCGGCCCGGCGGGCCAGCGCCACCTCGGCTGGCGAGCGGCCCATCGCCCTCGCCAGCTCCGCGGCGTAGCACGAGACGCGGCGGGAATGCCCTCGGAGGTGGACGTCCTTCGCCTCGAGCGCGGCGACGAACGAGAAGACGAGCGGGAAGACCACCTCGGCGGCTGTCGGTGACCCCGTGAGCGGTCCGAGGCGCAACCGCGCGAGCGCCAGCGCCATCGCGCGGGCGTAGTGGAGCAGCAGCTCCTTCTCCTCGGGCCTGAAGCCTCCGCCCCCGCGGCCCACGCAGAGCGAGCCGGCCGTGCCGGGTGGCTCGCCGATCTGCGCCGCGAGCACGGCGAAGCTGTGCCCGTCGCCCATCAAGCTGACCGCCTGGCGGCCGCCGTTCCCCCGAAGCTCCGTGGACGAGCTCTCCAGCAGGCGCCGGAGCTGGACGAGGAGCGGTGGGAAGCCGCGCTCGCTCACCGCGACGCTTCCGGCGTCATCGTGAAGGAGGGCGAGGCCGGCATGGGCGTGGAGGCTTCGCGTGAGGGAGTCGAGCGTGGCCTGGCCGAGCGCGGCGCGCTCGAGGACCGCGACCGCGAGCGGCCCGACCGGGACGGGGGACGCGGTCGGGCAGGGCGGGCTCGGTGCCGGCGGGAGGACTCCGGCGTGCACTCGGCGGCGCGGGCGGTGGATCTGCTCGATCACGGCTCGGGGTGGCGAGCGGCGTGGGAGGGTCCCGGAGAGGCGCGGCCGAGACGCACGGTCCGCGGCGGGAGCTCGTGCCGCTACGTTTCCGCCGTGGCGAGGAGCAACGACCGTGCCTGCCGAGGTCGCAGGAGATGGCCGTCGCCGAATCGCGTGGTTAGCCGCGGAGCCTCGGGCGCGGTCGCGTCAGCCGGTGCGGAAAAACCCCGGACGGGTGGGCAAATCCCCCCTGACGGGCGCCTCAGCCCGCCGCCGCCGTGCGCGAAGGCGCCGGATCGGGGGCCGCGGCGCGCGGTGAGCTCGGCGGCGATGGCGCGGGCGCGGGCTCGCCGGATACCACGCAGCCATGGCGCGGGCCATGGACGGGCGCTCGGCCGCTCCGGCAGTGGCCGTTGGCCGGCGCGACCACCAGGGCCGCGGCGACGGGGGCGGTGACATCGCGCGTGGCGAGCGCCGGGGCGGGGCGCGGCGCCGGCACGGTTCGGGGCACCGAGCTCAGCAGGTAGCGGACGTAGCTGACGATGAGGCTCATGACCAGCATTTCCCCACCGTCCTCGATCATGTCGAGGGTGAACGCGACGTAGCGGACGTGGCCGTTCGTCGCCGCGCTGTGCAGCACGTCCACTCCCACGCCCACGAATGCGAGGAGGAGCACCAGCACGCCGAGGTGGTGAGAGACCTGCCTGGCGGTGGGGTCGGCGTACCGGTAGCCGGCGATCAGGATCAGCAGGAAGACCCCGCCGACGCCGGCCGCGAAGATGAGCTCCCCGAGGTCGTCCGCCTGGAGGCCGAACACGGACGGCAGCCTCAGGAAGTCGCCCAGCCACAGCCCGACCGTTTCGTGGATCTCCAGCGCGTCGTCGGCCAAGAGATACGCGAACATTGCCGTCCAGCCCACGAAGACCGTCTGTCTCGTTCGCAGGTAGACCGTCATCAGCACCGTGGCGATGAGCCCTTCCTTGACGTACTGGAAGGTCTCCCCATAGCCGCCGTCCCGGTCGATGTAGAGCACGGAGTCCGAGGGGATCTCGAGCAGCCTCACGATCACGTGGAGGACGATGAAGCCGACATCGACGAGGGCGAGGGCGCCGAGCAGTCGGAGGGGGGACCACTGGACGAAGCGAGCGACCGTGAAGGCGGTCAGCCCCACCAGCAGAACCACGTGGGCCTGCGGCATTACCCGGCGACTCTCGGAGGGACGCGGCCGTCGGTCACGGCCGTCGCGGCGCGGCGGCCGGCGAGGGGCCGGCGCCCGGTGGACGACGCCATCCGGCTGACCAGCTCGAGCTCGACTCTCCGGAACGCCATCGACGGAATCTCCACCGTGGCGCCGGAGCAAATACAGTGCCTGCGCCCGCAGCCGCACGGGTGGCGCGATTTCGCGGGCCAGGCCCGAGCGCCGCGGCGTGGCTTGCACGGGCGGGCGCAATCTTTGCCGGGGCAGGTGTCCGGGCGCCTCGCTCCTGTGCCGGCGAGCTTGCTAGCTAGCAGGGACGGCCTCCTGCTGCCTTGGTGGCGCGCATTATGCACGACCTGGCGATCAGGGGACCGAGGCAGGCATGCCAGCGAGAAAACCACCGGAGTCGACCGGCCGGCGCGTCCGGCTCCATCCCGACCGGCTCATGGGGCACGGCGCCGCGCACGTGGTGACGGCGCTGGCCCGCCTCCACGGCCAGCTCAACGTCCGGTTGAGCGCCGACGTCTACGCTCGACTCCACCGCTACTGCGCCGTGACCGGCGAGCGGGTCGGCGCGACGGTGACCGCGGCGCTCGTGGACTTCCTGCGCGGGAGAGGCTGGTGAGCCCGGAGCGCCCGGCGGCGCGCGCAGCCGGCGCGCTGCTCGTCCTGGGCGTCCTCCTGACGGCGGCGGCGTGCGCCGGCGCTCGACACGGCGCCTCGGCGCCCGCCGGGCGCTCGACCGCAGAGACGCCGGGCGCGGGCCCGGCCCCCGCCCTCGCCCCGCCGCCGGCCGTGTCGCTCGCCCCGCCGTCGGCGGCGACCGCGGGAGGGGATTACCGGATCGCGCCCAAGGATCAGCTCACCATCGAGGTGTACGGCGAAAAGGGTCTGGGCGG
Organism: Candidatus Rokuibacteriota bacterium; assembly: GCA_044866005.1. Classification (GTDB taxonomy): domain Bacteria; phylum Methylomirabilota; class Methylomirabilia; order Rokubacteriales; family DASRDR01; genus JBIOTN01. The sequence goes on from JBIOTN010000074.1 coordinate 22,860, forward strand.
CGCGGTGCGCGTCAGCGAGACGGGGACGATCACGCTCCCGTTCCTCGGCGAGCTTCCCGCGGCCGGGCTGTCTCCCCGGGAACTGGAGGAGAAGATCGAGGCGGGCCTGAAGGGCCGGTACCTCCTCAACCCGCGCGTCACGGTCAGCGTATCGGAGTTCCGGGGCCGGCAGATCGCCGTCATGGGCGCCGTGAACCAGCCGGGCGCCTATCCGCTCAAGACGAACTACACGACGGTGCTCGGCGCCATCTCCGAGGCGAAAGGCGTCAAGGACGGCGCCGACCGTATCGCCTACGTCCTGCGGGCCCGTCCGCGGGACGGTGAGCCGCAGCCCGTGACCGTGGACCTCGACGCCCTCCTGCGGAGCGCCAGCTCGAGTCACAACGTCGTCGTCGAGGCAGGCGACTCCGTTTACGTGCCCGAGGCGAACGTCTACTACGTGGCCGGCGAGGTCGAGAAGCGCGGCGTCTTCACGCTGCGCCGCGACACGACGCTGTCGAAGGCGATCACCGAGGCCGGCGGGGCGACGAAGACCGCCGCCATCGGCAACGTCAAGGTGATCCGCACGCTGCCGAGCGGCGAAAAGCAGGAGATCGACGGCATCGACCTCGACGCGGTCATGAAGGGCGATCGCCGGCAGGACCTCCCGCTCCAGGCGCGGGACGTGGTCGTGGTCCCGCGGAGCGGCGCGAAGACGGCGGCCTACGGCTTCCTCGACGTCCTCAAGAGCGTCATCAAGTTCGGGATCTTCGCCTTTTAGGCATCGGGGGGGGGGGGGGG
>JBIOTN010000075.1:0-7180 GCA_044866005.1 Candidatus Rokuibacteriota bacterium
GCGAGGGCGGCGCGCGCAGCGGGCCCGGCCCGGGGCCGGCGGCGGCGGAGCCCCACGTCCGGCTGGTGGACGTCGTCAAGCGCTTCGGCCCGACCGTCGCGGTCGCCGGCGTGTCGCTGGAGGTCCCGCGCGGGAGCCTGACGACGATCCTCGGCCCCTCGGGCTGCGGGAAGACGACGCTCCTGCGCCTGATCGGCGGCTTCCTCGAGCCAGACGCGGGCGAGGTCCGGATCGGCGGACTGCCGCAGGCCGGGCGCCCGCCCTACCTCCGGACGACCGCCACGGTCTTCCAGGACTACGCCCTCTTCCCCCACCTCACGGTCTTCGACAACGTGGCCTACGGCCTCCGCGTCCGCGGGCTCGCGCGCGCCGCGGTCGCCGAGCGCGTGGGGCGGGCGCTCGCGCTCGTCCGCCTCGAGGGCCTCGGGGCGCGCTGGCCGCGCGAGCTGTCGGGCGGCCAGCAGCAGCGGGTCGCCCTCGCCCGCGCGCTCGTCGTCGAGCCCGAGGTGCTCCTGATGGACGAGCCCCTCTCGAACCTCGACGCGAAGCTCCGCGTCCACGTCCGCGCCGAGCTCCGCGAGCTCCAGGCGCGGCTCGGGATCACGACGGTCTACGTCACCCACGACCAGGAGGAGGCGCTCGCCATCTCCGAGCGCGTCGCCGTCATGGACGCGGGCCGCGTGCGGCAGCTCGGGACGCCGCGCGAGGTCTACGAGCGCCCGGCCGACCCCTGGGTCGCCGCCTTCATCGGCCAGGTGAACCTCCTGCCGGCGACCGTGGCGGCGGGCGCGGACGGGCGCGCGGTCCTGCGGCTCGGCGCGGTCGAGCTGCCGCTCCCGGCGGGTGCGGCGCCGGCGAAGGCCGGCGAGGTGGTGGTCGGGCTCCGGCCCGAGGCGATCCGGATCGCCGCCGCCGCGGCGGCGGGGGCGGGCGACGGGCTCCCGGGCGAGGTCCTCGGCGTCACCTACCTCGGCACGACCGCCCGCTACCGGGTCCGCCTCGGCCCGCACGAGCTGACCGTGGACGACCCCGACCCGGCCGGCAAGCCGCTCCACGCGGGCGCGGTCCGCGTGAGCTTCGACCCTGCCCGCCTCCGCCTCTGGCCGGCCGCGCCGCCGGCGGCCGGCACCGCCGCCTCCGCTTGACCTGGTCTCCGCTTCCTCTACTGTAGCCGCCATGAAGATCGTGAGCGTGCGCGAGGCGAAAGCCCGTTTCTCCGACCTGGTGGCGCAGGTCGCTCGGGGCGAGGAGGTCCTCATCACCCGGGCGGGAAAGCCCATCGCCCGGCTCATCCCGACCGCCCCCGTGCCGGGCGGGCGTGTCCTCGGCATGGATCGAGGACGCGCCGCGATCGCCGACGACTTCGACGCGCCCCTGCCGGACGCCGTCCTGACCGCCTTCGAGCCGCCGACGGCATCCTCACCGCCCGGGCCTCGGTCGAAGAGACGATGAAGATTCGAGGAGTGAGGGACAAGAATCGGCGCCAGGCGTTCGAAGTGACGGCAGGCAAGAGGCGGCTGTCGTTCCCGTTCTCCAGACTCGAGCTTCCGCCGACGTCGGAGGACCCCGTGGCGGAGGTCTTCGTTGACCATGAGGTGGGCGACGAGGGCTTCACGTATGTCCTCCAGTCGGGTCGCGAGGGCACGGTGCATGTCGAAGACGTCCTCGAATACAACCAGGATCCCGACTACCTTCGAGACCTCCTCCTGTACAGGTTGACGCTCGAAGCACAAAAGGCCGTGGCTGCCACACGGCTGGCCAGGCGGGAGATCATCCGCCGGCCAGGCACCACCCCGGCCCAGCTCTACCGGCTCCTCGATCAGACGAACTACCGGAAGTCCGTCGACCAGCTCCTCCGGCTGCTCCAGGTTCTCGACTGCGACGTCCAGCTCGTCGTGCGGGCGAAAAGCGCGTAGCGCCGTCCTGAGCGTGGACCGCCAGTTCGCGTGGTCGGAAGTCGAGCGGCCTTCCGGCTGATTGCAGTCCTGTTCCGGCCGGGCCGAGGCACTTGACAGGACAGGCCCCGGGGCCCAAACGTCTGTCCGTGGCCTCCGTTGCCCTGACGCCGTGGCCGCGCGCCCGCGAGGAGTGCGGCGCGCCGGTCGGGCCCGCCTGATGGGCGCCCCCCGCGAGGTGGACCTGGTCTGCCTGGGCGAGGCGCTCGTGGACCTGGTCTCGCTGCGGGCGGGCGTCGGCCTCGCCGGGGCGCCGGGGTTCCGGAAGGCCGCGGGCGGCGCCCCCGCGAACGTGGCGGTGGGCGTCGCGCGCCTGGGGAAGCGCGCGGCCTTCCTCGGCGCCGTCGGCGCGGACCCGCTCGGCACGTTTCTCCGCGAGGAGCTCGCGCGGCGCGGGGTGGACGTGGCCGGCGTCGCGACGCTGGCCGGCCGCCCGACGGCGCTGGCGCTCGTGTCGCTCGCGGCCGACGGGAGCCCGGACTTCCTCTTCTACGGCGCGCGCCCCGCCCACCTCGGGCTCCGCCTGACGCCCGCCATGCGCGGGACGATCCGGCGCGCCCGCGTCTTCCACTTCGGCTCGCTCACCCTCGCGGCCGACCCGGCCCGCCGGGCGACCCTCGTCGCGGCCGGCGAGGCGCGCCGGGCCGGCGCCCTCGTCTCCTACGACCCGAACCTCCGCCTCGGCCTCTGGCCCGACACGCGCGCCGCCCGGCGCTGGCTCCGCGCGGGCCTCCGCCACGCCGACCTGGTCAAGGTCAACGAGGCGGAGCTCCGGTTCCTGACCGGCCAGCGCGACGTGGCCCGCGGGCTCGCGGCGCTCGCCGCGGCCGGCCCCGCCCTCGCCGTCGCCACGCTCGGCCCGGACGGCTCCGCCTACCGCGCTCCCGCGGGCGAGGGCCACGTCCCGGGGCTCCCGGCCAAGGTCGTGGACACGACCGGGGCGGGCGACGCCTTCGTCGCCGGGATGCTCGCCGGGCTCCTCGACGCCCCCGGCGGGCCGGCGGCCGCCCTCCGCGACCGCGCCGCCCTCGAGGCGGTCCTCACCTTCGCCAACGCGACCGCGGCGCTCAGCACCGAGCGGCGCGGCGGGATCCCGAGCCTCCCGTCCCGGCAGCGCGTCCGCGCCCGGCTCGCCGCGCGCGCGACGGCGACGGCGCGGGGCTGAGAGGCGAGCATGCGCGCGGCCGTCTACCGGGGGGACGGGAAGATCGGGCTCGCCCGCCGCGAGGCGCCGCGGCCCGGGCCGCACGACGTCGTCGTGGACGTCCGCGCCTGCGGGGTCTGCGGCACCGACGTCCACATCCTGGACGGCCAGTACCCCGCCGCGCGCGACGTCGCCCTCGGCCACGAGTTCGTCGGCGTCGTCTCAGACGTCGGGACGGAGGTGACGGCGCTGGCGGCGGGCGACCCGGTGGCGGTGGACCCGAACATCGCCTGCGGCGTCTGTCCCGCCTGCCGGCGCGGCGCGGTCCACCTCTGCGAGCGGCTCGAAGCCCTCGGCGTCACCCGCGACGGCGGCTTCGCCGAGCGCGCGCTCGTGCCGGCCGCCGAGGCCCACCGGCTCCCCCCGGGCCTCCCCTTCGAGCACTGGGCGCTGGCCGAACCTCTCTCCTGCTGCCTCCACGGCCTCGACCTGGCCGGGATCCGCCCCGGCGACCGCGTGGCCATCCTCGGCGCCGGGCCGATCGGGCTCCTCATGACCCAGCTCGCCCGCGGCGCCGGCGCCGCGCTCGTGCTCGTCTCGGACCCGGTGCCGGCCAAGCGCGTCCTCGCCGTGCGGCTCGGCGCCGACCTCGTCGTCGACCCGCGGACGGGCGACGCGGAGGCGGCGCTGCGGGAGGCGACGCCAGAGGGGGCCGACGTCGTCCTCGAGTGCGTCGGCGCCCCGGCGACCGCGGCGGAGGCGCTCGCCCTCGCCCGCCGCGGCGGGACGGTCGTCTGGTTCGGCGTGTCGCCGCCGGGCGCGACCGCCGCCGTCGAGCCCTACCTCGTCTACCGGAAAGAGCTGACGATCCGCGGCGCGTTCGTCAACCCCCACACCTTCGGCCGGGCGCTCCTGCTCCTCGGCCAGCGCCGCGTCCAGACCGAGCCGCTCGTGAGCCACCGCTTCGACCTCGGAGGCGTGGACGAGGCCATCGCGACCATCAAGCAGGGCGAGGCGATCAAGGCGCTCGTCGTGCCCTGAACGGGAGCCGGGCGCGCCCGCGCCCGGGAGGAGGAAGACCGTGAGACGGAGACTCGGCATCGGCATGGCGGCACTCGCGCTCGCCGGCGCGCTCGCCTGGTCGGCCTCGACGGCCTGGGCGCAGAGCGCGGAGCTCAAGCGCTGGGGCGCGCAGGTCAAGAGCCGCCTCGGCGGGACGACCGTCGTCGTGAGCGGCATCCCCCACCCCTCCACCGAGGCCTTCCAGGCGATGGTCCCCGAGTTCACGGACCTCACCGGGATCAAGGTGGAGTGGGACCTCATCGAGACCGGCCGCATCCAGTCCAAGCAGTTCCTCGACCACACCGCGAAGACGGCCCGCTACGACGTCTACATGTTCAAGGGCACCTCCGTCGTCGAGTACGCCGCCAAGGGCGTGCTGGTCCCGCTCACGCCCTACCTCAAGGGCGAGTGGACCCCGCGGAGCTACGACTACGCCGACCTCCTGCCCGCCGCGCGCGACGCGCTCGGCACGGCGAGCGGGACCGTCCTCGGCATCCCGACCGCCAGCGAGTCGTTCTTCCTCGCGTACCGGAAGGACCTCTTCCAGAAGCACGGGAAGCAGCCGCCCGACACGACGGACCAGCTCCTCGAGCTGGCGCGCTTCTTCAAGGACCGGGAGCCCGGGCTCGCCGGGATCGTCATGCGCGCCCAGACGGGGCGGACGCTCGCCCTCGCCTGGAGCCTCCTCACCCACCAGTTCTGCGGGAGCATGGTGGACCAGCGGACGTGGGAGGTGACGCTGGAGAAGCCGGAGACGGTCCGCTCGCTCGTCTACCTGCTGGACCTCCTCAAGGCCGGGCCCACCGGCATCGAGAACTACACCTGGGAGGAGGCGACCTCGACCTTCATGGCCGGGAAGGCCGCGATCTGGTTCGAGGCGACGGCGCTCCAGCCCTGGCTGGAGGACCCGAAGAAGTCCACGATCGTCGGCAAGATCGGCTACCTCCCGCCGCCCAAGGGGCCGTGCGGGCGCTTCGGCGCGATCGCCGGCTGGTCCATGGGGATCCCCGTCCACGCGCCCCACAAGGACGCCGCGTGGGCGTTCATCGCCTACATGACCGGGCGCGACACGGCGGCGACGTACGCGGAAAAGGGCGGCGTGGTGAGCCGCGTCTCGACGCTGGAGGACCCGAAGTACGTGGCGCGGCAGCCCGAGTTCGTCCGGGCGCTCAAGGCCGCGTACGAGGCGGCCGCCAACCTGACCGCGACCGGCGAGAAGTGGGTGCCGCCGACCGACGTCGCCACGCGGATCCACGAGCGGGTCGGCGCCCACGCCGGCCAGGCGCTGCTCGGGAAGGCGACGCCGGAGGAGGCGGCGCGCGCGGCGGCGAAGGAGGTGCGGGAGATCCTCGCCAAGGCGGCCGTGAAGGAGCAGCCGGCGCCCAAGCCGTAGGCGCGGAACGTGACATACCCAGAATGGGGTCTATCATACCCATTATGGGAATGAGGCACCGCCGCTCGGGAAAGCACGCCCCGAACACCGCACCCCGGAGCCTGGCCGACGCGCTCTTCGCCAAGGTGCAGCAGCGAGTCCTGGGCGTCCTGTTCGGCAATCCCCGGCGGAGCTTCTACGCCAACGAGATCATCGCGCTCGCGGGCTCCGGCACCGGCGCCGTGCAGCGGGAGCTCGCCCGGCTCGAGGCGGTCGGGCTCGTGACCGCCAGCCGCATCGGCAAGCAGAAACACTATCAGGCCAACGCCAGCTCGCCGGTGTTCGAGGAGCTACGTGCGCTGGTCCTGAAGACCGTTGGATTGGCGGACGTGCTCCGCACGGCGCTGGCGCCGCTGTCCCCGGGCATCCGCGCGGCGTTCGTCTACGGCTCCATCGCCAAGGGTGAGGATACGGCGGCGAGCGACATCGACCTCATGGTCGTCAGTGACCGGTTGACTCATTCAGACCTGTTCGCGGCGCTGGAGTCGGCCTCGGCACGGCTGGGACGAAAGGTCGCCCCGACGATCTACTCCTCGAAGGAGCTGTCCAGGCGCGTCAAGCAGGCGAATGCCTTCGTGACCCGCGTGCTGGCGCAACCAAAGCTGTGGCTGATCGGCGACGAGCGTGACCTCGCCGCTTGAGAATCTTTCCGGACCCGACAAAGCCCTCCGCAAGGAGGCACCGGACGCAAGGGAGCTCGCCGCGCTCAGGCAGTCCGGGCTCGCCCGACTCCGTGATGCGGAGAATGAGGCGAATTCCCTGGAGGGGCGGTCCGACCTTGCGTACAACGCCGCGCACGCGCTGAGCCTTGCCGCGCTGCGGCGGGCGGGGTTTCGCCCCGCGAACCGCTACATCGCGTTCCAGGCGCTTCCACACACGCTCGGTGTCGGTCCGGAGGTGTGGCGCGTACTGGCCAGGTGCCATGACGTCCGCAATCGGGGCGAGTACGAAGGCGACCTGTACGTTGACGAGCGGCTGCTCGCGGATCTCGTCACCGCCGGCAAGGTCGTCGCGGCCGCGCTCGACCGCCTTCCACCCATCTGACCGACGGCCCGGGAGAGTCGCTCCTGGCACATGTATCTCATAACCGGATGCCCGGCCCCGGTATGCCGGCCCGGCTCACCCGGCGCCGGGCGCTCGCCGGCAGCCCGTGGCCGTGGGTCGCGCCGGCCACGCTCGCGCTGGCGCTCCTCGTCGCCGTCCCGGTCGCCTTCCTCGGCTACGCGAGCCTGACGGGCTACGAGCTCGGCTTCCCGTGGGCCGAGCGGCCCTTCGTCGGGCTCGGGCAGTACCGCGACCTCCTCGGCGGCGCCGACCCCGAGTTCTGGCTGAGCGTCCGCCGCTCCGTCGCCTACGCGGCGCTGGTGACCGCGGGGTCCGTCGGCCTCGGCATCGCGGTCGCCTTGCTCCTCCACGGCGCGCGCCGCGGGCGCGGCCTCTGGCTCGTCGTCGTCATCCTCCCCCTCGCCATCAGCCACGCGATCGGCGGGCTCATGTGGAAGCTCATGTACAACGTGGAGTTCGGCATCTTGAATCACTTTCTGGTCGCCCTCGCGGGCCGGCGGGTGAGCTGGCTCGGCGACGCGA
>JBIOTN010000076.1:0-6811 GCA_044866005.1 Candidatus Rokuibacteriota bacterium
GAAAGGACTGACGCACACAAAGGACTTGACAGCGGCAGCCGCTTCATAGAAGGACGCAGGCCCGAGGGCCGCCGAGGCGTATGCCGCATACGTTCTCTCGGAGGGGGGCGGTGCCCCCCTCCGACGGCCCTCGCGGTCGGATGCGGAGGTGCGCCGGGGGCCCCAGAGGCCGGGACGCCCGCGCGGCCGCAGGCCGAGCGCGTCCCGGCCGTGATGCAGGACGCCGAGCTGCGACGGTTATCGGCACGGCTACACCTTGTCCAGGGTCTCCCGGCACCGCCGGCACACCCGCACGCGGCGCCCGTCGGCCAGGATCTGCTTTCCCGTCCGGGTCGGGCGGTCGCACTTGCCGCAGACCAGCATCACGTTGGAGACGTGGAGCGAGCCTTCGCGCTCGATGATCCCGCCCTGCCGCACCTTCTGCGTGGGACGCTGGTGGCGCTTGACGAAGTTCACCCGTTCCACGATCACCCGTTGCCGCTCGGGCAGGACACGCAGGACCTTGCCGCGCTTGCCCTTCTCCTTGCCCGCGATCACGACCACCGTGTCGTTCCGCTTGATCGTCAACCCGGACCCCGCCATGGCTCAGATGACCTCGGGAGCGAGCGAGATGATCTTCATGAACTGCCGATCCCGCAGCTCCCGCGCGATGGGCCCGAAGATCCGGGTGCCGATCGGGTTGTTCTGCGGGTTCAGCAGCACCGCCGCGTTCCGGTCGAACTTGATGTGCGAGCCGTCCGGGCGGCGGATCTCCTTGGCCGTGCGGACCACGACCGCCCGGGCCACGTCGCCCTTCTTCACGGAGCCCTCCGGCGTCGCCTCCTTGATGGCCACGATGATCGTGTCGCCGATCGTGGCGTACTTCTTGTTGGAGCCGCCCATCACCCGGATGCACTGGACCCTCTTCGCCCCCGAGTTGTCGGCGACCTCCAGCATCGTCCTCGGCTGAATCATGGCAACGCTATCCCCGCCTCGAGGTCAGGCGCCCCGCTCGAGGATCTCCTTGATCCGCCATCGCTTGTCCTTCGACAAGGGGCGCGTCTCGACGATCAGCACGCGGTCGCCGACGTGCGCCTCGTTGCGCTCGTCGTGGGCCTTGAACCGCGTCGTCCGCTTCACCACCCGCTCGTAGCGCGGGTGCCGGAAGGCGCGCTCGACGACCACCACGCGCGTCCTGTCCATCTTGTCGCTCACGACCCGCCCGATCCGCGTCTTCTGCACGTCCGCCCCCGCCCGCTACTCGCGGCGCAGCCCGAGCCCGCGCTCGCGGAGAATCGTGTGGATCCGAGCCACCTCGCGCCGCGCCTGGCCGATCCGCGCCGGGTTCTTCGCCATCGACATCGAGGCCTGGAAGCGCAGGTTGAACAGCTCCTCGCCCAGCTCGCGCGCCCGCTGTCCCAGCTCGGCGTCGCTCAGGTCCCGCAGGTTCACCTTGCCCTTCGCCATGTCCGCCTCAGTTTTTCGCCCGCATCACGAATCGGGTCTTGATCGGGAGCTTCGCGCTGGCGAGCTTGAAGGCCTCGCGCGCCAGGCCCTCGCTCATCCCCTCCATCTCGTACAGGATCCGGCCCGGCTTGACCACGGCGACCCAGTACTCCGGGTTGCCCTTGCCCTTGCCCATGCGCGTCTCGGCCGGCTTCTTGGTGAAGGGCTTGTCCGGGAAGACGCGGATCCAGATCTTGCCGCCCCGCTTCACCGCGCGGGTGAGCGCCACGCGCCCGGCCTCCAGCTGGCGATTGGTCAGCCAGACCGGCTCCAGGGCCTTGATCCCGTACTCCCCGAAGGCCAGGCTCGCCCCCCGCTGGGCCGTGCCCTTCATCCGCCCCCGCTGGGACTTCCGGTACTTGACGCGCTTCGGCTGCAGCATCCCGTCGCGTTACCCGAGATCGGCCGCGCGGGCGCTCGGCAAGACCTCGCCCTTGAAGATCCACACCTTGACCCCGATGGTCCCGTACGTGGTGTGCGAGGTGGCGACCCCGAAGTCGATGTCCGCGCGGAGCGTCTGGAGCGGCACCCGCCCGTCCCGGTACCACTCGCGCCGCGCGATCTCGGCGCCGCCGAGCCGCCCGGCGCACGCGATCCGGATCCCTTCCGCCCCGAGACGCAGCGCGCTCTGCACCGCCTTCTTCATCGCCCGGCGAAAGGCGACGCGCTTCTCGAGCTGGAGCGCGATGTTCTCGGCGACGAGCTGGGCGTCGAGCTCGGGGTGGACCACCTCCTCGATGTTCAGGTGGACTTCCTTGCCCGTCCGCGCCTGCAGCTCGTTCTTGAGCTTCTCGACCTCGGAGCCCTTCCGCCCGATGATGATTCCCGGCCGCGCCGTGTGGATCGTGATCCGCACGCGGTTGGCCGACCGCTCGATGTCGATCCGCGAGATCCCCGCGTGGTAGAGCGCTTCCTTGATGTAGCGGCGGATCTTCGCGTCCTCGTGAAGGAGGTCGGCGTAGCCCTTCTTGGCGAACCACCGCGAGCTCCACGTCCGCGTCGTGCCGAGCCGGAACCCGATCGGGTGGACCTTCTGCCCCATTTAGCGGCTCCTCGTCTGTTTCGGCTTCGCCGTGCGCGCCGTCCGGCCCGGGCCCTTTGCCCGCCGGGGCGTTCTGGCCGGCGCGGCGGCCTTCGGCGCCGGCGCGGGGGCCGCGGGACGCTCGCCGCGGGGCCCGCGCGCGGGTGGCCGGCGCGGCTGGCCGTCACCCGTCTGGCTGAGCGTGATCGTGATGTGGCTCGTCCGGTGCAGGATGTGGTACGCCCGCCCCATGGCCCGCGGCTGGATGCGCTTCAGGCTCGGGCCGCCGTCGACGAGCGCCCCGACCCGCAACTCCTCGAAGCCGCGCACCTGATGGTTGTGCTCGGCGTTGGCGATCGCGGAGCGCAAGACCTTTTCGAGCAGCCGTGCGGCCGCCTGGGGCGAGTACTGAAGAATGGACAGGGCCTCGCCGACGGTCTTGCCGCGGATCAGGTCCGCGACAAGCCGGGCCTTGGTGGGCGACACGCGGATGAAGCGGGCGACGGCCTTCGTCAGCATGGGCTACTTGAGCGCCGTGGACCGCTCGGTGTGCGAGCCGTGCGCCCGGAACGTCCGCGTGGGGGCGAACTCGCCCAGCTTGTGCCCGACCATGTTCTCGGTGATGTAGACGGGGATGAATTTCTTGCCGTTGTGCACGGCCAGCGTGTGCCCGACGAACTCTGGCAGGATCGTGGAGCGTCGCGACCAGGTCTTGATGACCTTCTTCTGGCGCGACGAGTTCAGCTCCTCGACCTTCTCCAGGAGGTGCTGGTCGATGAACGGGCCCTTCGCCGTCGAGCGTCCCACCGCCGCCTCCTACCGCTTCCGCCGCGACACGATGTAGCGGTCCGACGGCTTGCGGCGCCGCGTCTTGGCCCCCTTGGTCGGGCGGCCCCACGGCGTCATGGGATGGTTGCCCTTGCCGCGACCCTCGCCGCCGCCCATCGGGTGGTCCACGGGGTTCATCGCGACACCCCGGACCGTCGGGCGGATCCCGAGCCAGCGGGAGCGGCCGGCCTTTCCGATGGACACGTTCTCGTGGTCCAGGTTGCCGACCTGGCCGATGGTCGCCGTGCAGTCCATCTGGACCAGCCGGATCTCGCCCGAGGGCAGCTTGACGTGCGCCATCTCGCCCTCTTTGGCCAGCAGCTGCGCCCCCACGCCCGCGCTGCGGCAAAGCTGCCCGCCCTTGCCCGGCTGGAGCTCGACGTTGTGGATCGTCGTGCCGGCCGGGATGTTGCGGAGCGGCAAGGCGTTACCGGGCAGGATGTCCGCGGTGGGCCCGGACATCACGGTGTCATCGACCTTGAGCCCGAGGGGCGCGATGATGTAGCGCTTCTCGCCATCCCGGTAGTGGAGTAGCGCCAGCCGCGCCGAGCGGTTCGGGTCGTACTCGATCGCCGCGACCCGGGCGGGGATGCCCTGCTTGTCCCGCCGGAAGTCCACCAGCCGGATCTTCCGCTTGTGGCCCCCGCCGATGTGCCGGGTGGTGATGCGCCCCTGCGCGTTGCGGCCGCCGGAGCGCTTCTTCGTGACGGTCAGGCGCTTCTCGGGCTCCCGCTTGGTGATCTCCTCGAAGGTCAGCAAGGTCATGAACCGCCGACCCGGCGAGGTGGGCTTCACGCTCTTGATCGCCATGACTCTAGCTCTCCGGGCCGGGCCGAGACCCGAGCCGCCGTAGGAGGCCGGGTCGAGGCCGGCTGATGCGGATGCCGCATGCGTCGAGGCCGGCCGTGCCCCCAGGACGCCCATGGGCCGCCGCGCATCGGGCGCGGGAGGCGCGAGACACGGCGGACGCGACGAAGACTGCGACGGGGATCGGCACGGCTAGCTCTCGAACAGGTCGATCTTGCTGCCCTGCTGCAGCCGAACGACCGCCTTCTTCCAGGACGGGCGCCGGCCGAGGTACCGGCCCATCCGCTTCTCCTTGCCGAAGATGATCTGGGTGCGGACGCCGGTGACCTTCACCTTGAAAATCGCCTCGACCGCCTGCCGGACCTCGACCTTGTTCGCGTCCATCGCGACCTGAAAGCTCACCTGGTTGTGATCGTCCTTCAGCGTCGTCGCCTTCTCGGTCACCAGGGGCCGCAGCACGACCTGTCTGGGATCTCTCATCCGTCCGCCCTCCGCGACGCCGACGGCCCCGGGCCGAGACGCGAGCCGCGGTAGGACGCAGGGCCGAGCCGGTCCGAGGCGTATGCTGCATACGTTGAGGGCCGGCGAGGACCGAGGACGACCCGTGGCGACGCGTATCGGCCCGGGGCCCTCATGCCTGGAGCGCCTCCTGGAGCGCGACCACCGCCCGGCGGTCGAAGAGCAAGCGCGCGTGGCCGAGGACGTCGCCCACCGACACGCGCTCCGGACGCGTGACGCGCAGCCAGGGAATGTTCCGGCTCGCGCGCTCGAGGGGCTCGCTCGGCTCGCCGAGGACGAGGAGCGTCGAAGCCGGCCCCACGCCGAGCCCCGCCAGCAGGCGGGCCAGCGCCCTGGTCTTCGGCTCGGCCAGGCTCAGCTCCTCGATCACCGTGATGCCGCCCGCGGCGAGCTTCGCCGAGAGCGCCACCCGGAGCGCCGCGCGGCGGGCCTGGCGCGGCATGGCCTGGGCGTAACTCCGCGGGGTCGGGCCGAAGGGCTTGCCGCCGCCCTTCCACTGCGTGGCGCGGATCGAGCCCTGCCGCGCCCGGCCGGTGCCCTTCTGGCGCCAGGGCTTCCGACCGCCGCCGGAGACCTCGCTCCGGCCCTTGGTGTCGTGCGTGCCCGCCCGGTGCCCGGCCAGCTCGCGCACGACGGCCTGGTGGACGAGGGGTACGTTCGCCCCCGCGCCGAAGACCGTCGCGTCCAGCTCGAGGCTGGCGCGCGCCTTGCCGTTCTGATCCACCACGTTCACGCTCGGCACGATCGACTCTCCACGCGGGATGCGACGGTTGTCGGCACGGCGCTACGCCTTCTTCGCGGCTTTCGCCGCCCGCTGCTGCGCCTTGGAGAGCTTGACGCTCTTCCGCACCATCACCAGTCCGCCCGTCGCCCCCGGCACGGCGCCCTTGACCAGCAGGAGGTTTTGATCGGCGACGACCCGCACCACCTCGAGGTGCGGCACCGTCCGCCGCTCCGCCCCCATCCGACCGGGCAGGTGGTGGCCGGGAAAGACGCGCGAGGGATCCGACGAGGCGCCGATCGAGCCGGGGGCGCGGTGGAACATCGAGCCGTGCGTGGCGTCGCCGCCGTACCAGCCGTGACGCTTGACACCGCCCTGGAACCCCTGGCCCTTGGTGACGGCGATCACGTCCACGAGCTCGCCCGGCTTGAAGATGTCGGCGGTCAGCGTCTGTCCCACCTGGTAGCCCTCGGTGGTCTTGAGCCGCACCTCGCGCAGCACGCGCGCGGCCGGCACGTTGGCCTTCTTGAAGTGGCCGGCCATGGGCCGCGTCACGTTCTTCCGCTTGGGCTCGAAGCCGATCTGGAGCGCGTCGTAGCCGTCAGTCCCGCGGGTCTTCACCTGGACGACCGTGCAGGGCCCGGCCTCCAGCACGGTGACCGGGATCACGTTGCCGTTGTCGGCGAAGACCTGTGTCATCCCGCGCTTGCGGGCGACGAGGCCGAGCGTCAGCGCCTTGCCCATGGCGTCTACCTATGCCCCTGCGCCGGGGCGAGAACCGAGTAGATCAAGGACGCAGGGTCGAGGACCGCCGAGGCGGATGCCGCATTAGGCCGCAGAGATGCGACGGTTATCGGCACGGCGCTACAGCTTGATCTCGACGTCCACACCCGACGGCAGATCGAGCTTCATCAGCGCGTCGACCGTCTGCGGGGTCGGATCGAGAATGTCCAGGAGCCGCTTGTGCGTCCGGATCTCGAACTGCTCGCGCGACTTCTTGTCGACGTGCGGCGAGCGGAGGACGGTCCAGCGGTTGATCGCAGTCGGCAGCAGGACGGGACCCGCCACGCGGGCGCCGGTCCGGCGGACCGTCTCCACGATCTCCTTCACGGACCGGTCCAGCAACCGGTGGTCGTAGGCCCGGAGCCGGATCCGAATCTTCTGGTCAGCGAGAATCGCCATCACGTCCTCACTCCTTGCTCCGGTCTACTCGGCTGCGCCGGGACGAGACCCGGGCAGATCAAGGGACGCAGGCCCGAGGAACGCTGAGGCGGATGCCGCATACGTTGAGGTGCGCCGAGGGCCCAGAGGCCGGGACGGCCGCGAGGCCGGGGGCCGAGCGCGGCCCGGCCGTGACGCAGGACGACGGGATGCGACGGGGATCGGCACGGCCACCTACCCCGCGATCTCCGTCACCACGCCCGCCCCCA
>JBIOTN010000077.1:0-6772 GCA_044866005.1 Candidatus Rokuibacteriota bacterium
GCTGGGTGACCCCGACTCGATCACGGGTGCGACCAGCAGGAACGACGCGAGCACCACGAGGATCGCCACCAGCTTCGCCATCGTGCTCCTCCCTCCGGATCAGGCGTGACCGTGGAACCCTCCCTATGAGGATTCCCTCGACCGGTCGCGCAAAGAGAGCAAGAAGCAGGCCACGCGTCGGCGCGCGGGCGGTCCCGAGCGGGAAGTGGCGATTCCGACGAGGGAAACAGGTCCGCGTCCCCGGACGGCCGGGCGGACGTCGCCGCCGGGCACTGCACAGTAGACTGTGCACCCCGGAGCCCGATCCCGGCGATCGTGCTCGGAAAACTTCAGCGAGAGCCAGCGGTTACGGCGCACTGCACAGTAAACTGTGCAACTGCACAGTTCACCGGGCCGTCGCCTCAGCCTCCCAGGATCCTCCGGACCCCCCACGCCTTGAGCTTGGCCTGGAGCGCGTTCCGGTGGAGGCCGAGGAGCCGGGCGGCCTCCGAGAGGTTCCCATTGACCCGCTCGAGCACCTGCAGAACGAGCTGGCGCTCGAACTGGTCGCGGGCCTCCTTGAGCGGCAGGTCGTCCTCCGCCTTCCCGCGAAGCTCCGGGATCAGCAGATCGATCGGCAGGTCTTTCGCCTGAATCGTCTCGCCGTCCCCGAGCGCGACGGCCCGCTCGACGATGTTGGAGAGCTCCCGCACGTTCCCCGGCCAGGCGTACGCTTGAAGGACCTCCAGGGCATCCGGCGAGACACCGGCGATGCGCTTGTGGAACTGGACGCTGTACTTGCGGATGAAGTGCTCGACGAGCAGGGGGATGTCCTCGGCGCGCTCGCGTAACGGCGGCACCGCGATCTGGACGACGTTGAGGCGGTAGTAGAGGTCCTCCCGCAGCGCCCCCATCTGGATCGCCCGCTTGAGGTCGGCATTCGTCGCCGTGACGACGCGGACGTCGATCTTGATCCGGCGAGTGCCCCCCACGCGCTCGATCTCCCGCTCCTGGAGGGCGCGCAGGATCTTCGCCTGGAGGTCCACGCGAAGCGTGGCGATCTCGTCCAGGAAGAGCGTGCCCCCGTGGGCCAGCTCGAACTTCCCGAGCTTCTTCTGGGCGGCGCCGCTGAAGGCGCCCCGCTCGTGGCCGAAGAGCTCGGACTCGAGCAGCGCCTCGGGGATCGCCGCGACGTTCACCGGGACGAAGGGCGCGTCCCGCGCGGGCCCCTGGTGGTGGATCGCCCGGGCCACCAGCTCCTTGCCCGTGCCGCTCTCGCCGACGATGAGCGCGGTCACCGGCGCGCGCGCGACCTGCTCGATGAGCTGGTAGAGGCGGAGCATCGACGGGTGACGGCCCACCAGCTCCTCGAAGTCGCGCTGCCGGGCCAGCTCGGACCGGAGGTAGGCGACCTCGCGATCGAGCGCTCGCTTCTCCAGGGCCCGCCGCACCAGGGGAACGATCTCGTCCTCCTCGAACGGCTTCGTCACGTAGTCGAAGGCGCCGAGCTTCATCGCGGCCACGGCCGTCCGTACGGTCTGGACAGCCGTCACGAGGATGACCTCGACGTTGTCGTCGAGCGCCTTGATCCGCTCGAGCACCTGGATCCCGTCGAGGTCCGGGAGGCGGATGTCGAGGAGCACGAGGTCCACCTGGGTGGCGCGGACGGTCTCCAGCGCCTGCGTGCCATCGCCGGCTTCGAGGACGTCGTAGTCGTCGTCCAGGATCAGCCGGAAGGAGTCGCGCAGGCCGGCGTCGTCGTCCACGACCAGGACGACCGGCCGCAGCTTCTCGGCGGCGTCCGGCGGCTGACCGATCATGCCCCTCCCTCCCTTCTTCGTGGGTGTGGGGCGGACTCTATGCCCGACGTCCGAAGGCTGTCAAGCGCGCGGCCCGGCGCGCGCCGGCGGGCCCGAGGGCCAGGAAAAACGCGCCGGGGCGGCCTGGCCACCCCGGCGCGCTCTGTGCCTGCGCGGACCCGCGCCGGCTACTTCTGCGTTTCCTTCGCCGGCAAGTCGAAGAGGTCGTTGTTGTTCCGATCGTCCTCCGGGCGCGGGCCGCCGACGGAGCCGGGCGCCGGGGCGGTGTAGCCAGGCGCCGGGCCGGCCGGGCTCTGGATCACGACGGTCTGCCCGGGCTGGAGGACGATCGTGCCTGGCGGCGGATTGACGATGACGCCGGGCTGGCCGGGAGCCGGCGGCGGCACGACCACGGGGGCCGGCTGCGCGCCCGTGGGCTGGGTCGAGTAGGTCTGAGCGACCGCGGGCGGCGTCCCGAGGGCGAGCACCGTGAAGGCGCTCACGCCGAGAGTCGTCCCCGTCACTGTCGGTCCGAGTCTCCATCGCATGTGCACACACCTCCGTGTGGGTGTTCGAGCGTCGCGTTGTCCCGCAACGCGACCGGACGGAAGGGTGCAAGGGGGATGCCGGCCCGAGGCCAGGCACCGCGCCGCGTTCGCCCGGTGCGTGCGGGTTCGAGACGGTCAGGCCGGAGGGGGCGCGCCGGGCGCCGCGGAGCGGGCGGCCGTCGCGTCGCCGTTGTGTCGCGCCGCGCGACGGACGACACGAGCCCGCCACGCCGCGAGGCAGGCGCCGGCGGCGCCGGCGGCGAGGAGCCAGAAGCGGCGCGCGCGGAGAGGGCGATCCAGGAACGGGTACCGCCCGGCATCACGGCGGGCGCGGAGCGTGAGCGCGGTGAGCCCGGGGTCGAGCGTGTTGTGCCGGTCGTCGTAGGGTGACATCTGCGGCCGCGCGGCTTCATGCTCGCACGGCGGGGCCGCCGCGCAAACATTTTCCATTCCCTAGGGGCTCTCCCGGGGAGCGCTATGATGGGCCGGACGGGGCCGGCGAGGCCCGGAGAGGAGGCGGCGATGGCGAGGCTCGAGGGCAAGGTGGCGTTCCTGACGGGGAGCGGCGGCGAGCACGGCTTCGGCCGCGCGATCGCCCGCCGGCTGGCGGCGGAGGGGGCGGAGGTCGTCCTCACCGACGTGGCCCCCCAGGGGACCCGGGTCGTGCCGACGAAGCCGGAGAGCGGCTGGGGCGGGCTGGAGGCCGTCGCCGCCGAGGTCCGGGCCCGCGGGCGCCGCGCGCTCACCGCGCTCGTGGACGTGCGGTCGGCCGCGCAGATCGACGCCGCGGTGGAGCGGGCGCTCGGGACGTTCGGGCGGATCGACGTCCTCGTCAACAACGCCGCCGCCCCGCCCGGCCCCGACCGCGTCCCCGTCGTCGAGCTACCCGAGTCGGCGTGGGAGACCGTCCTGGAGGTGAACCTCGAGGGCAGCTACCTCTGCGCGAAGGCCGTCGCGGCGACCATGCTCCGGCTCGGGATCCGCGGGCGGATCATCAACATGGCCTCGAACTGCGGCAAGGTGGGGTATCCGCGCCTGGCCGCCTACTGCGCCTCGAAGTTCGGGCTGATCGGGCTCACCCAGGCTCTCGCGATGGAGCTCGCCCCCGCCGGCATCACCGTGAACGCGATCTGCCCGGGGGCGGCCGACACCGACCGGCTGGACTACCTCGGCCGCCGCCCGGACGGGAGCTTCGATCCGGCCCTCCGCGAGGTGGAGGTCAAGCGGCGGGCCGAGAGCATCCCCCTGGGCCGCGTGGCGACGCCGGAGGACGTGGCGGAGGTCACGGCGTTCCTGGCGTCCGACGCCGCGGAGTACGTGACGGGCCAGGCCATCAACGTCGCCGGCGGCGCGGTGATGCACTAGCCGCGCCGCCCGCGCCAGCCGCCGCGGGTCCTGTCGCCGGCATGCCCCGGTCCAGCCGGGCTCCGTCACCCGTTCGCGCCCTCCCGCCGCTCTAGCGAGCCGCGGGAGGAGCGCGAAGGGGCTGAACGAAGCCCGGCCGGCTGCGGGGCGCCGCCGGCGCCACCCGCGGCGGGCGACTAGCGGCAGCGTTCGCGGCGGTGGAGAGTATATCTACGAACCCTTCGGCATTACGAACTGACGGGGGCGCCATCGACACACCCCCTCCCGTTCACCGGCCGTGAGAATACCGCTCCATCTGGGACGCGCGCAATACGCTAACCGCCCTGTCGGGCCCCGAAACGACCGCGAGCTTCGGTTACGACGGCCTCGGCCGCCGCTGGACCAAAGCCATCAACGGCACCCGCACGGACTTCCTGTACGACGGCCTCAACCTGGTGCAGGAGCTCTCCGGCGGAACGGCCATCGCGGACGGATATCGAGGTCGAGGCGCGCCGCGCTGACTGGTGTATCTATCGGCTTGCTCGCTGCACTCAGCTTTGTGATCGCATTTGCGAAGATTCCGGCCCTCAACATGGCGCTTTACGAACTCATAGAGCCCGAAGAGACGCTGTACGCGCCGGGGCATACAGAGCGGAAGTTTGAGCTGGTACAGGAGGGCATGAGAGCCGAGGACGTTGCCAGACTCTCAGGCGAGCCTCTCGATCGCGTCGAGCACCCCGACGGTCTTCAGGCATGGCGCTACACAAACCAGGGTCCCAGCGACACCAGCTATGGAATCCGCTGGATCGAAGTCCGGGAAGATGTCGTGACTCGCATCGTCGTCACCTTTTACGTCGACTAGGACGATGGCCGACGTCCAGCTCCGATCGGTATCCGGTCCGCTGGAATCGTAAGAGTGGCGCCCGGACGCCTGTGGACCCCAGGCGTCCGGCTTCGCGCAGGCCGGCGTTGCGCTTTGGGGTTCGATTTGGGAAGATGACCGGGTGCGCCGGAGCAGCCCGCATGCCGCTTCACGCCTCCGGCCGCGCTTCGCGGGGGCCGCCGGCCCCCGGATCGCCGCGTTGTGCGCCGCCGGCCTCGCCGTGGCGCTCGGCGGCTGCGGGCTCGCCTCGCCGCAGACCACGCTCACGCCCCGGTCGAGCTTCGGGGCGATCAGCCACCGGATCTTCCTCCAGATCCTCGTGTGGGACGTCCTCATCTTCCTCGTCGTCGCGACGGTCCTCGTCGTCGCCATCGTCCGCTTCCGCGAGCGGGACCCCGGGGCCCTCCCCCCGCAGGTCCGGGGCAACGCGCGCCTGGAGCTGGCCTGGACGATCGCGCCGGCGCTCGTGCTGACCTTCATCGCCTTCCCCACGGTCACCGCGGTCTTCCGCACCCAGGCCCCGCCGGCGCCCGGCGCCCTCAAGGTCCGGGTCACCGGCCACCAGTGGTGGTGGGAGTTCGAGTACCCCGACCTCGGGATCAGCACGGCCAGCGACCTCCACCTGCCCGCGGGCCAGGCCGTCGTGTTCGAGCTCAGCTCGAGCGACGTGATCCACAGCTTCTGGGTGCCGCAGCTCGGCGGCAAGCGGGACACGCCGCCGGGGCAGGTCAACCGCATGCTGCTGACGCCGACCACGCCCGGCGTCTATCCCGGGCAGTGCGGCGAGTTCTGCGGCGTCTCGCACGCGAACATGCGCCACACCGCGGTGGTCCAGTCGCCCGAGGAGTTCCAGGCCTGGGTCGCCCGCCAGACGGCGCCGCCCGCGGAGCCGCCCGAGGGCAGCCCCGCGGCCCAGGGGCGTCAGCTCTTCGCCACGAGCGCCTGCGTCGGCTGCCACACGATCCGCGGGCTCTCCGGCGGCCGCGTCGGGCCCGACCTCACCCACGTCGGCTCCCGGCGGACGATCGCGGGCGGCATCCTGACCAACACGCCCGAGCACCTGGCGAGCTGGCTCAGGGACCCGCCGGCCATCAAGCCGGGCTCCCTGATGCCCGACCTCCGGCTCACCGACGCCCAGGTGGCGGCGCTGGTCGCGTACCTGACGAGCCTCAGATAGCCGTGCCCGCCGCATCTCCCACCGCGCTCCACCCCGCCACGCACGCCGAGCCGCGGGGGCTCGCCGCCTGGCTCACGACGGTGGACCACAAGCGGATCGGGATCCTCTACGCGGTCACCGCCTTCGCCTTCTTCCTCGTGGGCGGCGTGGAGGCGCTCCTCATCCGGCTGCAGCTGGCCCGGCCGGACGGCCGGGTCGTGAGCGCCGAGACCTTCAACCAGCTCTTCACGATGCACGGGACCACGATGGTCTTCCTGGCGCTGATGCCGCTCAGCGCCGCCTTCTTCAACTACCTCGTCCCGCTCCTGATCGGCGCGCGCGACGTGGCGTTCCCGCGCCTCAACGCGTTCTCCTACTGGGTCTTCCTCCTCGGCGGGCTCTTCATCAACTCGAGCTTCCTCGTCCAGGCGGCGCCGCACGCCGGGTGGTTCGGCTACGCCACGCTCACCGAGAAGCCGTTCTCCGTCGGCCCGCACACGGACTTCTGGCTGGTCGGCCTGATCTTCCTCGGCGTCTCCACGCTCGTCTCCGGCCTGAACTTCTTCATCACCATCGTGAACCTGCGCGCGCCGGGGATGTCCTTCCTCCGGCTGCCCATGTTCGCCTGGACCACCCTGGTGACGTCGATCCTCATCCTGCTGGCGTTCCCCCCGCTCACCGTGGCGCTGATCCTGCTCGGCTTCGACCGGTTCTTCGGCACCTCGTTCTACCTGCCGGCGGGCGGCGGCTCGCCCGTCCTCTGGCAGCACTTCTTCTGGATCTTCGGCCACCCGGAGGTCTACGTCCTCATGCTGCCGGGCTTCGCGTTCGCGTCCGAGATGATCCCCGTCTTCTCGCGCAAGGTGATCTTCGGCTACCCGATGATCGTGGCGGCCTCGCTCGCCATCGGCTTCCTGGCGATGACCGTCTGGGCCCACCACATGTTCGCGATCGGTATGGGCGCCCCCCTGAACTCCGCCTTCGCGGCGTCCACCATGCTGATCGCCATCCCCACCGGGATCAAGATCTTCAACTGGGTGGCCACGATGTACGGCGGCCGGAT
>JBIOTN010000078.1:0-47009 GCA_044866005.1 Candidatus Rokuibacteriota bacterium
GGCGAGGCGGCGCCACTCGGGAACGAGGCGGGTGAGGCCGGCTTCGTCCTCGATGACGAACCAGTCGAGCCCCGCCATGCCAGCCAACTTTGTCACACGAGCGGGCGGGCCGGATGCACGGCTTGCCGTCGCCTCGCAACTTCTGCCGGCGGGATCCCACCTGGGCCGCCCGCGCCGTCCACGGTTCGGCCGCGGGCGTGGCGCGCGCGGTCAGCAGCCCGGCGGCGCGCCGGTAAGCAGACGCCTTCCGCTGCGAACATCACGGCCTTTACAGTCGCCTCCCGAGGCGGGCGTCTCGCACAAGCGTCGAGGTCTGCAAACGCGATGCCGGTGGCGGCGCGGTCGGAGGCAGGCCGGCAGCGGCTCGCGAGCGAGCGAGCCCTGCCGGATTCTGCCGGATCACCTCCGCGAGCGCCGTTCTGGCTCGAGCCCGACGCGCGCGCGCCGCCGGCCCCGCGTTGCTCCTGCCGGCCGCCGCGCTCACCCCGGCGTGCGCCCTGACGGCCCTGGCCGCGCGCCCGCCCGCGAGGGTGCTGGCCGACTCGCGGACCGCGGATGCGCCCGTAGTCGGCCTTCGCTCGTGCGCGCGGTCTGGCGCGGCGTCGCGGCCCGAACCCCGGTCGGCGCGGCGCGCGACGGAGCCGCGCGGCTCAGCGCCGGGGCAGCACGAGCTCCGGGGACCCGTCGAGCCGCAGCGCCAGCCCGACGCGCGACTCACCCCTCGCGTCGTAGAGCGAGAGGCTCGGCGCGCCGTTCGGGGCCAGGACGAGCGAGGCCCGATTCTTCTCGTCCCGGTCGAAGAGGGCGAGGGCGGAGGCGCCGTCGAGCGCCACGGTGAGCGAGGCGCGGAGGCGGCCGTCCCGGTCGGCGAGGGCGAGGCCCGACGAGCCGTCGGGCGCCAGCCCGAGCGCGGCGCGGGTCGTGCCCTTCGGGTCCCGCAGCACGACCTTCTCCGCCTCGACGACCTTCGGGACGCCGGGCGGAAGGCCGGGCGGGCCCGGCGGCGCGGCCTGGCCCATGAGCGCGGCCGCCGCGACGGCGAGGAGCAGCGCGGTCGTACGCCGCTGCCGTCGCCGGTTGTCCGCCTCGAGCCGGATGACTCGCTCCAACAGCATGCCGACCATGGCCTCGACGGCGGGCTCTTTCATGGTCCCTGCCCTCGCCTGCGCCGGCGCCGGCTCACCGCGCGCCGGGGAAGAGAAAGATCTGCCCATCCGCCATCACGCCGAGCAACGCGCGCGCCTTCCCCGCCCGGTCGAAGAAGGTCAGCCCGGGGGCGCCGTCGGGGCCGACGTCGAGCGCGACGCGCTGCTTGCCGTCGCGGTCGACGAGCGCGACGATGGGGACGCCGTCCGCCCGCACGCTGAGGGTGAGGCGCGCCTTCTCGCCGCCGTCGAGGAAGACGAGGCCGGGCGAGCCGTCCGGCGCCAGGCCGAGGAGCGCGCGGGTCACGCCGTCCTTGCCGAAGAACCCGAGCGTCGGCGAGCCGTCCGGGAGGACCGTCAGCTCGGTGCGGGCGACCCCGCTCGCATCCCGGAGCACGAACTTCTCGGCTTCGACGACCCTGGCCGCCTGCGTCGCCTGTCCCATCAGCGCCACCGCGCCGAGGCCCAGCAGGAGCACCCCCCCCAGCCGCTTGAGGCGCCGATGTTCCCGTTCCAGCCGTTCGAGCCGCTTCCCCGTCTCCATGGCGCGCCTCCCTCGCTCCCCGGCGATCCGCGAACGCCTGCCCTGCCGTCAGACTAAACGAGAACAGCGCCCGCCGCGCCGTTCTTCCTGCGTGCGCGCGCGTCCCGCCGTCCGCGGGTCGGAGCCGGGAATAAGCCGGCTCGCCGCGGTGTTGCCCTGGTTGCCGGAGGGCGGCGATGCTGGCGGCGCTCGACAGCGGGGTCAGCAGCTTGCGACGGCGAGCGGCACGAGGGGCGACCGGCGCCTCGCCGGAGAGCGAGGTCGCGTTCCGGACCGGCGTCGCGAGCGAGATCACCGGGATCAGCCAAGACCGCCTCCAGGGCTGGCACCAGCGGGGCCTGCTCGCCCCGTCGGTGGCCGGCCCCGAGGTCCGGCCGCCACGCCAGGGCGTCGCCGGCCGGCGACCCGGCTCCGCCGGCCGGCGGTACAGCCTCGATGACCTGTTCCTCGCCCTGGTGATCCGGGAGCTCCTCGCCTCGAGCGTGCGCGTCGAGCGGGTGCGACTCGCGGTCGAGGCGCTCAAGGCTGCCTGCCCCGACCGCCCGCTGCGCCAGGCCCTGCGGGGCACGCGGCTGTGGCTCGTCGTGCCGCGAAGCGGCGCAGTCCGGCTGATGGCCCGCCCGGGCGCCTCGAACGGGGGCGAGGATCGGCCGCAGGCGGTCGTGGCGCTTTCCCGCACGGCGCGAGCAGGGCGAGAGCTCTGGCTCGAATGGCAGCGCCGGCGTCGCACACGGGCCGGCGACCGCGCCGGCCGTCGCCGGCGCGCCCGCGAGTCGGACCTGGAAGCTCAGCGCCTGCCGGCGGAACCCGAATGGGCCGGGAACTCGCGCCGCCCTAGGTGCGCACCGAGGCCGCCTGCGTTCCACACTCCCGGTACGGAAACCGCCGGCTCTGCTTCGCCCGCGCCTCGACCATCGCCGTGAGCTGCCCCGCGTGCTCGCGCATGAAGCGGCGGAGGAACGGCCGCACGAGCAGCATGCCGACCAGCCAGCCGAACGTCCCTCCGCGGAGGCCGAACGTGCTCTCGTACCGAAAGCGCGTGCACCCGCCAACGTCCTCGAGGAGGAACCGGTCCCGCGCGAGGGCGAGCGGGCTCTCCACCGCCTCGAAGTCGATGCGCTCCGGCTCGTGGCGCGTGACCCAGTCCACTGACCGGTAGACCTGGCGCCGGCCCGTCACCGACCGGGTCACGGTGTGGAACTCGACGAGCATCCGTCCGGCCTCCTCGCGCAGGACGCGGGACGATCCGCCGTCCGGCTGCCTGGCGCCGAAGGCTGTCAGCACCTGAAAGGCGAGGCGACGATCGGCATGGATGTGAACCTCGACCGGCTCCATGCGGATCGGGATGATCGCCATGCGGCCGCGCGGTCAGGCGCCGGGACGTCCGAGACGCTCGCCTGTCACTCGGGGACGCCGGGGAAGGTGGTTTTTGGCAGGGTCGCGTACTCGGGGTTCAGCTCGACCCCCAGCGCGTCGGCCACCCGCGTGATGAAGTTGAAGTAGCCGATGATGCCGACCGCGTCCACGATCGCCTCGTCCGCGAAGCCCGCGGCCCGGAGCGCCCGGATGTCGGCTTCGCGGCACTCCCATTGCTGCGTGGTGAGCTTCCACCCGAAATCGAGGAGCGCGCGCGTCCGACCGTCCACCGGCGCCGCCCGGTAGTCCCGCCCGATCGCGTCGGCGAGCGCCGGATCCCCCGTTTCAGCGCGAAGCCACGCCGAGTGGGCCTCGATTCAGTAGTGGCAGCGGTTGGCCGTCGAGACGACCAGCGCGAGCATCTCCCGCTGCGCGCGACCGAGCTCCGAGGGTCCGAACATCAGGGTCGTGAAGAGGCTCGTCGCCGACCGCGTCAGCTCGGGCCGGATGGTCGTGCTCTTGATGATGTTCGGGATCCAGCCTCGCTGGTTGAGGAGTCCCTCGTAGAGGCTCTTGACGTACCCGTCGGCCTGGGACTCTTCGACGGTCCTCACCCACGCCATCGAACGCCTCCTCCATCGGCGCGGCCCCGGGGTCGCCGCCCTCGGCGCCACGCCGTCCGGCGGCGGACTCGCAGCCGGCGGCACGCCGCTCTCGCCCTCAGGCTACAACACGCGGGCGCGCCGCGACATTCCCCGGCCGCGGCCCGGCGGCTACCGGGACGGCTCGGTCGGCGGAGGCCCGCTCGGCGCGGCGGGCGCAGCCTGCAGCTCCCGGCGGAGCCGGGCGATCGTGTCCTGCTCGAATTCCTGGAGGGATTGACCGAACGCGCGGCGGAAGTTCCCGAACCGGTCGTCGGAGGTCCGGAACATCCCGAAGTATCCGACCAGCGCGGGAAGCCCGTGGCGGCGGATCAGCTCGGCGGTCATGAGGAACGCCAGCCGGTAGGTCAAGCCGTCCCCCGTCTGCAGGTGGCGCGCCTCCCAGCCGCGGGGCCGCCCGAGGTCCACGAGGTCCAGCGGGACGGCGTCCAGGCGGCTGAGGTCCTCGCCGACGGCTCGCATCGCCGCCTCACGCTCGTCGCTGAGACGCGTCTGGCCGAGCCGCTCGAGCACCTGGCAGGCGACCCAGTCGGCCAGGCCCTCGCGCAGCCACTGCTCCGAGCTGCCGCGCCGCCCGGCGGACAGCTCGTACTGCGCGACGTGGGTCAGCTCGTGGGCCAGCACGACGAGCCAGGCGTGCGGGCGCCCCCGCCGCAAGGCGCCGTCGTTCAGGAACAGATGTCCCGCCTGGCCCAGACCGACCGAGTAGGCGGCGATCTCCGACGCCCGCCGGGCCGGCATCTGCCCCACTCCACGAAGCCCCGCGGCGTAGGCGGCGCGATCGGGATAGACGAATACCGTGAACTCGGCCGGCAGCGGAAGCCCGAGGTCGCCGATGATGATGGCCGAGATCGCCTCGATGGCGGCGTCGTAAGTCGTCGGCGGTTCGGCGGAGCGCGCGGGCGCGACGCTGTCGGGGGCGAGGCGGACGTGCAGGACCAGGCTCCGCCCGGCGCAGCCGGCGAGGAGAACGGCGACGAGCCCGAAAGCAGCGGCGCGCCCGCCCCGCCGTCCTCGGGGCATCGCCGCGCGGAAGCTCCCGACGTCCGTCCCCACTCGCCCTCCCCCGATTGCCGCGTCGCCCCGAGGTGCCGCCCTTCAGGCCGTGGGGCGCCGCCGGGACGGCTACGGTTGTACCCGCTCGCCTCGCCGGGGTCCAGAGAAATCTCGGGCGGCGCAGCGCTCGTGAAGATCGGCTCGAGCGGTGGGGAGGTCAGGCGCGAGGGGCGACACCGCGGTCAGGGCGCGGGCGGTCCGGCGCAGCGGAAGCCGATCAGGACGTGCCGGCTCTCTGCCGGCCGGCCATGGCGGAACGCGGGCCGGCAGAGGCCGGGCTCGTCGTCCCAGCCGCAGCCCTTGAGGACGCGCCGGCCGTCGGCGAGCGCCGAGGCGGTCCACTGGAAGACGTTGCCGACGGCGTCGAGGAGGCCGTAGGGGCTCGCGCCGGTCGGGTACCGGGTGACGGGAGTGGTCGCGCTCGGCCCGCGCGCCTCGCTGTTGAGCCGGTCGGGGTCCCAGCCATTGCCCCAGGGAAAGAGGTGCCCGTCGTCGCCCCGCGCCGCCTTCTCCCACTCGGCCTCCGAGGGCAGGCGCACGGTCGGGTGGCGGGCACGGCAGAAGGCTGCCGCATCCGCCGCGCTCACGAGCACGACGGGGTGGTCGCCGAGACCCGCCGGCGGGTGGCCGTCGCGCCAGAGGTACCGCGTCACGACCCGGTCGTAGTCGTGCACGAGGAAGCCCTGGCGCCGGTAGTCCTCGCGGCTGATCCCCGGGGCGCGGTGGCCCGTCCGGGCCACGAACCGCTCGTACTCGGCCTGGGTGACCAGGTGACGATCGATGCAGAAAGCCGGCAGGCTCTCCTGCCGGCGGGGCAGCTCGGCGTCGAACCAGCGGGCCTCGCGCACGGCCGCGCTCGAGAGCGCGGCGGCCATGGCTCGCTCGGCCTGGTCGCTCCCCATCCAGAACGGGCCCGCCGGAACGAGCACCATGCGCTCCGCGTCGGCACACACCGCGCCGGCGGCGACGAGGGCGCCGAGGAACAGGCTACCGATCACGGCCCGTCATCGTCCCCGGCGCGCCGGCAGCCGCCAGCGCACGGTCGGGGCTTTGAGCGCGAGCGTCGCGCCGGCGGCCATGGCGGCCGTCGCGACGGCGCTGTTGACGGACAGGATCGAAAGCCCGGTGAGGGCGTTGCCGACGTTGCAGCCGGCCGCCAGCGTGCCCCCGATGCCCATCAAGAGCCCGCCGGCAGCGCGGCGGCAGAGCTCGGAGGCGGGCGGGACCCGCCACCGAACGCCTCCCTGGGGGCGCGCGCTCACGAACGTGCCGAGCGGCACCCGACCAGCATCGCCGTTCCCCAGGAGAGAGGCGCCACGGTGCGTCCCAGCACAGCCTCGACAAGCGAGCGGCTGGGGCCGGTCATCGACAGCCCCCAGGCCCACCCGGCAGCGGCTCCGGTCAACCAGGCGAGAACCCCGGCGGCGCCGAGGACCACGCCCGTGGCCGACCACGGCCAGGCGCCCGGCTCGCGCGGCACAGGCGGCAGGCGCCGGAAGAGGGCAGCGATCGCGAGAATCGCCGCGGCAACGACCAGCCAGGCCGGCACGTCGAGGAGGGCGTCGAGCGACGGCGCGAGCGGGGGCCGCGACCGGGCCTCGCCGAGCCAGCCGGCGAGCGAGAGGAGCGGCCCCCGGACTGTGAACAGGCCACCCAGGCCGAAGGCGAGGGCAGCCACGGTCGCGCCGACGCTTCCGGTCCCGGCCCGGGACCAGACCGACGTGGCTCACCCCTTGGCGAGGATCATACCCACGCCGAAGACGGCCCCGCCCACCGCCGCGCCGAGCACCGCGACGGGCGGCACGGGGACGCGGAGGAGCCCCCAGGCGGCCAGTCCATTGACGGTGCCGAGCTGGAGGGCGAGCGCCAGAAGGTAGGCGCGCCCGGAGGGCCCGGCGTGGCCCGCGAGCGCCTCGCGAAAGGCCGAATGCATGCAGAAGTCCCCCCGATGCAGGGCAACCCCGAGGCCGAGGCCGACCAAAAGCGCAGCCGCCATCCACATCTACCTCCTCGAACCCGCCGCGTGCCCGCGTCATTCCGCCGAGAAAGACCCACTGGAATAAACGGCGCCGGGCCGGGTTCTGGGTAGCAGCGGAGTGTGCTCCGCGGAAAGGGGGTGATGCCCGTGGTGCGACGCGTGATCGGCACCGTCTCCGCGGCCGCGCTCCTGGCGCTGGGCGGCGGGGTGGCCGCGCAGCAGGCGAACCCGTGCGCCGCCAAGAACCCCTGTGCCGTGAAGGCCGGGAACCCGTGCGCCGCGAAGAACCCCTGCGCCGCGAAAAACCCCTGTGCGGCCAAGAACCCCTGCGCCGCCAAGAACCCCTGCGCGCCGAAGACCCAGTAGGGTGGGACCCCCGGGGCTGTCCCCCACCCCGGGACAGCCCCGGAGGCGGGCGGCGGGCTGGACGGGGGTACACTCGGAACGACCGGCACGGGATCGCGAGGTCCCGCCCCGGAACGCTTCAGGCGGAATAACCACGTGCCATTGCGGGTTTACGATCTGAGCATCGCGGAAAGGTGCCGGTGATCGGCTGGATGGCGGGGGACGACCGGGTCCGGGAGTTCGAGGAGACGGTGCTCGTCCACCTCGATGCCCTCTACCGAGTCGGGCTCCGGTTGACCCAGAACCGGGCCGAAGCCGAAGATGTGGCGCAGGAGACGTGCCTCCGGGCCTTCCGGAGCTTCCACCGCTTCAACGCGGGGACGAACTGTCGGGCCTGGCTCTTCACGATCCTGCGTAACGTCTTCCTGAACCGGCTGCGGCGGGCGGGGCGCGAGGCCGTCCCGACCGACCCGGCCGTGTGGGAGTCGGTGGGAGCAGAGAGCGTGACGGCGATGACACCGGTCGCGGACAATCCCGAGGAGGAGTTCTTCCAGACGGTGCTCCACGGCGACGTGGATCGGGCCCTGAAGGGGTTGCCGCTCGTCTTCCGCGAGGCCGTGATCCTGGCCGACCTGGAAGGGCTCAGCTACAAGGAAATGAGCGAGGCCCTGGGCTGCCCGATCGGGACGGTGATGTCGCGGCTGTTCAGGGGACGCAACCTCCTTCGTCACGCGCTCGCCCGGTACGCCCGCGAGCACGGATACATCAAGGGACCGGAATGACCTGCGAAGAGTTTCGGGCGCGCCTGTCCCCGTACGCCGACGGCGAGGTCGGCGTCGACGAGACCCTCGCCGCGGACGCGCACGCCGCGCGGTGCGGCCGCTGCGAGGCCCTCGTCGCGCGCGAACGGCAGTTCCGCCAGCTCCTGCGGCGTCAGCCGCGGGAGTCGGCGCGCCCGGAGCTTCGCGCCCGGATCCTCGCGGAGTGCCGCCGGGAGGTGCGTCGGGCGCGGCTCCGACCCTGGCTCTGGGCCCCGCCCCTCGCGGCCGCGGCGGCCCTGGCGGTCGCGGCGCTCCTGCCGGCGACGCGCCCGGCCCCGCCTGTCGTCGGGCAGCTCGTGGCCGTTCACCTCGCGTACGCGGAGCTCGAGCGCCCGGCGGAGTTCGCCTCGACCGATCGCGCCGAGGTCGAAGAGTGGTTCCATCAGCGCGCGCGGCTTCGCGTCATCGTGCCGGACTACTCGTCGGCGGGGATCCGCCTGGTCGGCGGGCGCATCGCCGAGGTCCGCGAGCGGCGCGCCGCGTATCTCCTCTACGAGAAGGGGCACACGCTCCTGTCGGTCTTCATGCTGCCCGTCCCGGCCGGTGACCTGCGCCTCACCGGCACGCGCAGGAGCTCCGGGGGGTTTGAGTACTACACCGAGGAGCGGAACGGGCTCCGCACCGTCTCCTGGACGGAGGGAGAGTCGCTCTTCGGGCTCGTGTCCATGCTGGACTACGACGCCCTCTTCGAGTGCGCGGACCGGCTGCGCGCCGAGCGGGCAAGCCAACGTCCACTCTAGGCGCCGCGCCGTGCGACTCCGCGTCCCCGCTCTCACGGTGGCGGCCGCCGGGCTGGCGCTCGGGATCGCCTGGGCCTGGGCCGGGCCGGTCACGCTCCGGACGGACGCGAGCAAGGCGCTCGTCCCGCTGGACGAGATCATCTCGGGCGGCCCGCCGCCCGACGGCATCCCCGCGATCGACCGGCCGGCCTTCGTGAGCCCGGCGGAGGCCGCGGGCTGGCTCACGCCGCAGGAGCCCGTCCTGGCCGTCGAGATCGGCGGGGACGCCCGCGCCTACCCGCTCCAGATCCTGATGTGGCACGAGATCGTCAACGACACGGTGGGCGGGCGGCCCGTCGCGGTCACCTACTGCCCCCTCTGCAACTCCGGCCTGGCGTTCGATCGCGTCGTGGACGGGACCCCGTTCGACTTCGGGACCTCCGGGAAGCTCTACAAGAGCGACCTCGTCATGTACGACCGCCAGACGCACTCCCTCTGGGCGCAGATGGAGGGGCGCGCCATCGTCGGGGAGCGCGCGGGCAGTCGCCTCGCCCGGATCCCCGCGAACACGATCGCCTTCGCCGAATGGCGGGCCGCCCACCCGCGGGGCAAGGTCCTCTCCCGGGAGACCGGGCACCGCCGGGCCTACGGCGCCAACCCGTACACCTCGTACGACCAGCCGACGCTCCAGCCCTTCCTCTTCGACGGCCGGCCGGACCCGCGGCGCCCGCCGAAGGAGCGGGTCGTCGGGCTCACGCTCGGCGGACAGCCGCGCGCCTACCCGTGGCCCGTCCTGGAGCAGGCGCGCGTCGTCCACGATCAGGTCGGCGGCGAGCGCGTCGTGATCTTCTACCAGCCGGGCACGCTCTCGGCCCTCGACGGGTCGCGGATCGCGGAGTCGCGGGCCATCGGCGCGACGGCTGCCTTCAGCCCCGTGCTCGACGGCCGGGCGCTGACCTTCGAGCCCGCGCATGACGGCTTCCGCGACCGGGAGACGGGGAGCCTCTGGAACCTCCTGGGCCACGCGGCCAAGGGACCGCTCGCCGGCAAGCGCCTGCGTCCCGTGCCCCACGTCGACGCCTTCTGGTTCGCCTGGGCCGCGTTCAACCCGACCACCACGATCCACGGGACGCCGTGACGGCCGCCGAGGAGCTCGTCTCCCTGCTCGAAGGGCTCGAACGCGCCGGCAGCTCGGTGATGGCGCTCGTTCGCGGGGGCCGGCCCGGGGTCCCGTGGACCCTCTACCCGAACGAGTGGGGGATCTTCGACCGCCGGACGCGCTGCCAGTTCTACTACCACGCCCACGCGGGCGCGGAGCACGAGGACGGCCACTTCCACATGGTCCGCCTCTTCCCGGACCACACCGTCCACGTGGCCGCGGTCTCGATGGCGCCGAGCGGCTGGCCCCGCGCGCTCTTCACCGTGAACCTCTGGGCGATCGGCGACGCGTACGCGCCTGCGGACGAGCTCAAGCGGCACGCGCGCCAGTTCCGGCTGTTCCGGGCGCGCGGCGACGCGCGTGTGGTCCGCTTCGTCAACCTCCTCTTCCGCGCCTTCCTCCCCGAGATCGAGTGGCTCCAGGACGAGAAGGAGCGGACGCTCGCCGCCTACCGCGCCGCGCACCCGGACGCCGACCCGTTCCAGGACCGCTCGCTCGAGGTCCTGAGCCAGATCGCGCTCGACGTCCGCGAGCGCCGCGAGGCGGGGGTGGCGGCCGTGCCGGGCCTCAGGGCATGAGACGCGCCGTCGTCCGGCTCCTGCTCGCCGCTGCCCTCGCCCTGGGCGGCCTTGCGGCCGCGGGCGCCGGGACGCCGGGGACCGGGCCGGCGCCCGAGCTGTGGCGCGCGGCGGGCGTCACGCGGATGGCCCGGGGCGTCGCGGCACGACCGTTCGTGCTGCCGGACCTCCGGGGCACGCCCGTTCGCCTCCAGGACTTGCGCGGGCGCGTCGTCCTGCTCTACTTCTGGGCCACCTGGTGACCGCACTGCGCGAGGGAGTTACCCTCGATCGACGCGCTGGCCCGTGAGCTCGGCGGCCGTGGCCTCACCGTCCTCCTGATCGATCTGTACGAGGACAGAGACACCGTCGCGGCGGCCGTGGCCCAGCGGGGCTACACCGTGCCCGTCCTCCTGGACCGCGACGGGCAGGCCGCCGACGCCTTCGGCGTCCACGCCACGCCGACGGTCTTCCTGATCGGACGCGACCGCATGATCCTCGGGAGCGCGATCGGACCCCGATCCTGGGACCGTCCGGAAGCGCGCGCGCTGCTCACGGCGCTCCTCGAGGCCACGCCGGTCCCGGCCCGCTGAGAGCCGCGGCGGAGCCCGGCGGTCCAGAGAGCCGCTCGCGTGGCGTCCGCCGCCATCCTTCAGACCGCCAGGAGGATGACGCCGACGACGATCAGGCTCGCGCCGGTCAGGCGCTGCGGCCGGTTCGGCTCGCCGAGGGTCACCACGCCGAGCAATGTCCCGAAGACGATCCCGAGCTCCCGAGCGGGCGCCACGTAGCTGACCGGGGCCAGGCGAAGCGCGAACAGCACGAGGACGTAGCCCGACGTCATCAACAGCGCGACCGCCGGGATCGCCAGGCGGTTCGCGCGCCACTCTGCGGCGATCGCCCCGGGTCGCCGCGCGGCGGCCGGCGTGAGCAGGAGCGCGGCGACCGGGATCGTGAGGTAGGCGTAGAGGAGCGGGTCGGCCCCGCGCGTCACGTTCCACTTGTCCACGACCGAGTACGTCGCGGTGATGAGGCCCGTGAGCGCGGCGGGGCGGGCGTGGGGCAGGCGGAGGGCCCGGAACGGCGCGAGGAGGTCGGCGGTGGCGAGGCCCGGCAGGTGCAGGACGTAGACGCCCAGGGCGACGGCGCCGATCCCGAGCGCGCCCACGGCCGACGGCCGCTCGCCCAGGAGGAGGATCGCGACCGGCGGCACGAGCACCGGCGCCATGCCTCGGGCCAGCGGGTAGACGAGCGAGAGGTCGCCTCGCGCGTAGGCGGCGCCGAGGGCGCCGAAGTACGCGGCCCGCAGGGTCGCCGCCAGCGCGATCCCCGCCCAGAGCCCGGCCTCGCCGGGCCAGGCCGGGCGCCACCAGACGAGGGCGGGCAGGAAGAGCAGCGAGCCCGCCAGGCCCGTCCACCAGAGGAAGAGCGGCTTGTCCCGGCTCGCCTTCGTCAGGAGGTTCCAGACCGCGTGGAAGACGGCGGACGTCGTGACGAGGAGGAGGGCGAGGCCGGTCACGGCTCGCCGGCCGGCGGGCGAGCCGCCTCGGCCCCGGCCGCCGCGCGCCCGCGCGCCTCAGTGCTCGAGCTCGGTCCCCAGGGCTTCGTTGACGCGGTTGGTGAAGTTGGCGGCCGCGACGCTCAGCGTGAGCTGCACGAGGGCCTCCGGTGACAGATGGCGCTGGAGCGCCTCGACCAGCGCGGGATCCACCTGCACCTTCCGCGTCATCTCCTCGGCGTACCGGAGAACGAGCCGCTCGAGCTCGGAGAAGAGCGGGCTGGTCGCGTAATCCGAGAGCGCGTCGAGCTTCTCTTTGGGGACCCCGACCCTCTGCCCGAGGGCCGCGTTGTGGGTCGCTCAGTAACGGCAGCCGTTGAGCTGCGAGGCCTTCACGTACGCGAGCTGGCGGAGCTTGATGTCGAGCGCGCCCTCCCGGAGCGTCGGGTACCACTGGAGGAACGGCGGCAGGGAGCGCGCGTGGTGCGCCATCAGCTTGAAGAAGTTCCCGACGCGCCCCGTGGCCTTCTGCAGGCCGTCGTATGCCGCCTGGACCTCGGGGGGCGCCTGGTCGCGCTCCACGTAGGGAAGCCTCGCCGCCATCGCTCTCTACTCCTTTGCCGTCGCCGCGGCTCCATCATGCGGCAACAGCCGGGTGACCGTCCAGCGCGTCCCGCGGCGCGCCGCCGGCTGCGCACGGCGCCGCGTAGCGTGCGCTAGCGGCCGAGGGCCGCGGCGAGCGCGGTCAGGTCCGGCACCGTGAGGTCCGGCGTCAGCCCGAGCCCGTCGAGCGGCGCCTTCCCGCGGTTGACCCAGACGACCGGGAAGCCGTACGCTTTCGCGCCGATGACGTCCCAGCCGTTGGACGAGACGAACCCGATCGCCTCCTTGGGGAGGCCGAGTCGCGCGGGCCCCAGCGCGTAGACCTCCGGGGCCGGCTTGAACCGGCGGACCGCGTCCACGCTGATGACGGCCGTGAGGAGGCTTCCGAGACCGGCGTGCGCCACGACGGCGTCGAGCATCTTCGGCGCGCCGTTCGAGAGGATGGCGCAGGGGATGCCCCGGAGGCGCTCCAGCACCGCGCGCACCTCGGGATACGGGTCCAGGCGCAGGTAGGCGTCCATGAGGCGGGCGCGCTGGGCCGCGCCGACCTCGAGTCCCAGGCGGCGGCACGCGAAGTCGAGCGCCGCCTCGGTGACGGTCCAGAAGTCCTCGTAGCGCCCCATGAGCGTGCGGAGCCACGTGTACTCGAGCTGCTTCGCGCGCCAGACGTTGGAGAGCGCCGCGGGATCGCTGGTGACCGCGCGGCCGGCCTCGATGACCGAGTGGACGTCGAAGAGCGTGCCGTAGGCGTCGAACAGGAGCCCCTTGACCTGCATCGCGCGCACCTCCTGGGGGCCGGCGTCGGCTTGCCAGCTCCGGGTCGAACCCGTACAATGAGCGCGCCGTGGCGCGGACGGTCACCTACAAAGGCCACCAGATCCGGGCGCACGCCGTCCTGGTCCCCGACTCCGACGAAGGGGACTGGGCCGCGCAGGCGGTGGTCCGAGTCCCCGTCCCGGGCGGCGGGCGCGAGCAACGGCTTCCGGACCCCGACGACCGCATCTTCGCCACGCAGGAAGACGCCGAAGGCTACGCCGTCCACCTGGCGATGCGGTGGGTCGACCGGCACGGCCTGTGACGCCGCGCCGGGCGCTCGGCTGCCTCGGGGCGCTCGGG
The DNA here is from genome assembly GCA_044866005.1 of Candidatus Rokuibacteriota bacterium. Lineage (GTDB taxonomy): Bacteria > Methylomirabilota > Methylomirabilia > Rokubacteriales > DASRDR01 > JBIOTN01. The sequence goes on from JBIOTN010000078.1 coordinate 13,560, forward strand.
CTCGCCGCCTGCGCGAGCTTCGCGCCCTTGCGCCAGCCCCCGCTCGCGCCATCGGCGGACCCGACCGCCGGCGTCAGCACGCGCGCCGACGCGATCGCGCGATTCGGTCCCCCGGACGAAGTGCGCGCCTCGGACCTCGGCGAGGTGCTGGTCTACCGCCGGCGCGTCGTCGTGGACGCCAACCCGAACCGCTTCTACGGCATCGATCGGGGCGCGCGGTTCGACCGGTACGAGCGTCTGTTCCTCTACCTGGACGCCGACGGCCGCATCGTCCGCTGGACGGCCGAGCCGGAGTAATGTAGCGCGACCGAGCGGTGCGCCGTCAACCGGAATCGCGCTGTCATCGCGCCCGCCATCCTGGTCGCCGCCGACCCCGGTGATCGCCATCGTGGCGCGGCGGTGACCGCCGCCTCGCGGACGGACGGCACCCACCGCACGGCGCGAGCTCACCGCTCGTCGCCTCCAGGTGCGAGCCCGGGAATATTCCCATCGGGCTCGGGGTTTTATCTTTACAAACCCGAGCCGGCGCGGAGCCATCGGACGAGGCTCGCCGCGCGCAGCCGCTCGCCGCCCGGGGCGCGGACGGCCGGTGGGGATGTCGGCTCGCGTTGTGGAGGCCCCGATGAGCGGGAATGTCGTTGGCCTGGACGCGCGCGTTCCGGGGTGGCCGCTGGCCCTGTTCCGGATCGCCTTTGGGATCCTCTACCTCGACATGGCCCTGCAAAAGGCGCCATGGAAGAACTACGGCTGGCTCGGCGGGTTCATCGAGCAAGAGATCGCCCATCCCGCCGTTCCGTCGGTCGCGGCCTTCCTCAAGGCGGTCGTGCTCCCGAACCTCGCGGTGTTCGGGATGGTGACGTTCCTCGTCGAGATCGCTCTGGGCGCGGCGCTCCTGCTCGGCGTCCTGACGCGCCTGGTCGGGATCGCCGGGTTCGCCTGGCAGCTCAACATCGCCCTCCAAGCCTACGCCGTCCCTGGCGAGTGGTACTGGGTCTGGCCGCTCCTGGCGCTGCCCCAGCTGTGCTTCGCCTTCGGGGATGCCGGCCAGATCCTCGGAGTCGACCGCTGGCTTCAGCCTTGGCTCCGCGAGCGCGCCCACCAGGGCGCCAGCTGGGCCGGCCTCCTCGCGCGTGCGACCTGACGGCGCCCGCGGCGGCACCGTCTCGGCAGCGCCGCCGATCCATCCCGACCGCATGGACGCATCGAAGTGGTTTCGAATCGGCACCCTGGGAACGATCGTGGCCGCGATCTGCTGCTCGACCCCCATCCTGGCGCTGGTCCTCGGGGCCCTGGGGCTGAGCGCCTGGTTGAGCTCGGCCGACTACGTGCTGATTCCGACCCTCCTCGCGTTCGCGGGGCTCACCGGGTATGCCGCCTACCGCATGCGCCGGGAACGCCGGCAACGCCGGCCGGAAGCGTCGGCAGGTGAGCCGTGAAACAGGTGGTCGTCTACTCGCAGCCCGGCTGACTCTTCTGCGGCAAGCTGAAAGAGTTTCTTTCAGCCAAGGGCGTGCCGTACGTGGAGCGGGACATCTCGGCCGACCCGCAAGCGCTCGCCGAACTGTCGGAACTCGGCTACATGACGACGCCGGTCGCCAAGATCGACGGGGACGTGGTCGTCGGGTTCGACCGGCGGCGACTGGAGACGCTGCTCGCCTGACCGGCGCCTCCTCCCACCCTGCCGCTCGCCGCCTACGGCGGCAGCGAGCGCGCGCGGGAGCAGCCATGGGTCCCGCTGCTCGCCGCCGGCAAGGCGGCGGTCGATGCCGTCCTAATGCCGCCCGCGTGCCCGCTCCTTGACCGGCAGGGATTCCAGACAGGAGGTCCACCATCCGGTGCGGATCGTCTCCACGAACTCCGCCGGCAGCCCTTCGCGCTCCATCTCCCGGGCCAGCGTCTCGTGGTCGTAGTGGACGGGGATGAACTCGACGGCGAGGTCGGGCGTGGCCGTGAGCAGCGTGTACCAGACGGCCGGCGTCCCGTCTTTCTCCGGCCGGCCGATCACGCCGACGTTGACGGCGTGCCGGCCGCTCGGCAGCGGGCGGTGCCACGTGAGCCCGGTGTGCGTGACGCACAGGACGTCGGCCGCGTGGTCGTCACAGAACCGCTCGAGGAGGCCCGTCGGCGTCGTGGTCTCCCAGAGGAACTCGTTGATCCGGCGCGGGGAGCCGTGACAGAGCAGGAGCCGCCAGGGCCCGAGCACCAGCCGCGCTGCCGGCGGGAGCGCGCCGAGCCAGCGGCGGTGCTCGGTCGCCGTCCGCGCGAGCGTGTACCGGTACGAGATCCGGGCGAAGTGGTTGTCGCGCGGATCGGTGTAGCCGCAACCGCAGTCCGGCGCGCCCGCCGCGATCGCCTGATCGTAGTTCCCCTGCACGCACCTCACGCCGCCTGCGTGCAGCAGGGGGAAGACGCGATCGGGATGCGGACCAAACCCACCCAGGTCACCCAGACAGTAGACGGCTTCCGCGCCCCGCGCCCGGGCGTCGCCGAGCACGGCCTCGAGCGCGAGGTGGTTACTGTAGACCCCACCGAGGAGGGCCACCCGCCGCGCCGTCAATAATTCCGGCACGTGACCCCCATCCGGCAGCAGGTGGCGCAAATCGGGTGGGCGAGCGGGACCGGCTGCAGGGCGTCGGCCAGCCGATCGGTCCCCACCCGGGCGGTCGGCAGCCCGGCGAGGATGGGACACGCATAGATGCCGCCGGCAGCGACGGCCCGGCTCTCCGTGCACGGCAGGCGGCTCCAGTCGAAGCCCTCGAGGTCGGCCGCGGTGAGGCGCTCCGGCTCGGTCCGGCCCGCCGCCCGCCCGAAGGGGAGCAGCGGGAGGATCTTGATCCGCGGCCGATCCAGGCCGGCGGCGAGGAGCGCCGACCGCAGGCGCTCGTAGAGGCCGCCCTCTCCGGTCACGTCGGTGGCCGTCACGATCGGGTAGAGGCCGCGCGCGCTGAGCAGCCTGGCGGCCCGGAGCGCCTTGTCGAAGGCGCCCCGGCCGCGAATCCGGTCGTTCGCCTCGGCGGTGGGCGCATCGACGCTGATCCGGACCTCCAGCGAATAGGTCGAGGCGGCGGCGAGCCCGGCCAGGCGGTCGGCCATCCGGGCGTCCACGAGGGTGCCATTCGTCAGCACCGTGGTCGGCGCCACCGTCAGGCTGGCAGCGAGAAGCGGCACGATCTCGGGATGAAGGAACGGTTCCCCGCCGGTCAAATACACCTCCCGGACGCCGAGCGCGGCGGCCTCGGCCAGATACCGCCGCACGACGTCGGCGTCGAGCGCCGCGAGCCAGGGATCGCGGGGACCGCTCGTGTTGAAGCAGTGCCGGCAGGCCAGGTTGCAGAGCGTCCCCGTGATCTGAAACCAGACGGCCTGCAGCTCGCCGAACCGCGCCAGCGGTGGAGACTCGAGCGCGGCGTGCCCAGGGTCGCGCGTCATCCCTGCCACCCGGATCCCGGGCCCGTGCGAACGATGTGCCGGGTCGGAGAGGACGGCGGGCCCTGGGCGGCGCCTCTACCAGGACCGGCGGTCCCATGACGCGACTCGGCGCGCTCGCGGTGGCCCTCGCCATGGGGGCCGTCCTGGGACCTCTCGTCGCCGAGCGCCGGCGACCGCTCCGCCCGCGCGTCGAGCCCCCGTGGCCCCACACCGGGCGGAACCTCGCCGTGGCCGGCCTCGGCGCGCTCGCGAGCGCTCTGACCGAATGGGCGGCGGGGCAACCGATCGCCCGCTGGGGCGCCGGGCGCGGGGTCGGATTGCTCGCGCGGCTGCCGCTCCCGGGCCGGGTGGCGAGCCTCGTCGGCGTCTTGCTGCTCGATTACACCCTCTGGCTGTGGCACCGCTGGAATCACCGGGTCCCCGTCCTCTGGCAGTTTCACGTCGTGCATCACGTCGACCGTGACCTCGACGCCTCGACCGGTCTCCGGTTCCACTTCGGTGAGCTCGTCGTGAGCACCGCCGTCCGGGCCGGCCAGGTCCTGCTCCTCGGCGTCGACCACGACACCTTCCGCGCCTATCAGAGCGTGCTGCTCCTCTCGGTGCTGTTTCACCACAGCAATGTCCGGCTTCCGCTGGACCTCGAGCGCCGGCTGGTCCCGGTCGTCGTGACCCCGCGGATGCATGGCATCCACCATTCCATCGTCGAGCGCGAGACCGACAGCACCTTCTCGAGCCTGCTCACCTGAGACCTCATCGCCCGGCCCTCGGCCGTCACGCCCTCGACCCCGCGCGGGCCATCCTGAAGAACCGCGGCGCCGCGCGGGATTGATGCCCTTCGGCATGCGATTTGCTGCGAGAACGCGGCGGCCACTCCTGATCGCCGTTTTTGGCTCCGTGCCCGAGCGGAGCGCGACGCGGCTCTCGCGGAATGGCACCGGAGCAGGGCAGGAACCGCTTGAATGCTGAAGTGGTCGTCATCACGGGTGCGTCGGCCGGCGTCGGCCGCGCCACCGCCCGAGAGTTCGCGCGCCAGGGCGCGCGCCTGGGCCTGATCGCGCGCGGCCGCGACCGCCTGGAGAGCACCCGCCGCGAGGTGGAGCAGCTCGGAGGGGAAGCGCTGGCGCTGCCCGGTGACGTCGCGGACGCGGCGCGCGTCGAGGAGGCGGCCGGAGAGGTGGAAGCGCGGTTCGGGCCCATCGACGTGTGGGTCAACAACGCCATGGCCTCGGTCTTCTCCCCCGTCAAGGAGATGAAGGTCGAGGAGTACCGGCGAGTCACGGACGTGACGTACCTGGGAGTGGTCCACGGAACGCTCGCCGCGCTGCAGCGCATGCGGCCTCGCGACCGCGGCGTGATCGTCCAGGTCGGCTCCGCCCTCGCCTACCGGGCCATCCCGCTCCAGTCCGCCTACTGCGCGGCCAAGCACGCGGTCGCGGGCTTCACGGAGTCGTTGCGCACCGAGCTTCTGCACGACGGCAGCCATGTCCGAATCACGATGGTCCAGCTCCCTGCCCTCAACACCCCCCAGTTCGACTGGGTCAAGAGCCGACTGCCGCGCCGGCCCCAACCGGTGCCTCCGGTCTTCCAGCCCGAGGTGGCCGCGCGCGCGATCGTGTGGGCAGCCCGTCACCGGCGGCGCGAGCTGTGGGTGGGCTGGCCCACGGTCAAGGCCATTCTGGCCGACAAGGTCGCGGCCGGGTACGCCGATCGGTACCTGGCCGAGACGGGCTACGACGCTCAGCAAACGGACGAGCCCGCCGATCCCGATCGCCCGCATAACCTCTGGCATCCGTTGCCCGCCGACTACGGCGCCCACGGGCGCTTCGATGACCGGGCCCGAGGCGGGAGCATCCAGCTGTGGGTGACCATGTACCGGAGCTGGATGGCCGTGCTGGGCGTCGCTACGGCCGCCTTCGCCATGGCCGCCCTGGCGCGTAGCGACCGCGGTGGCGGCAAGCCCCGGCATGCGGGCTGACCTCGGCTGGAGACGGTCCCGGCCCGCAACCGTTCTGACCGCTCCATGATCGCGCAGCGCGACGACTACCTCGTCCGCATCCGCCCCCGACCCGACGTCCGCCTGGTCACTCAGGGGCGAACCGTGCTGACGACCGATCCCGACGGCTTCTTCGATCGAGGCGCCGAGCGCGGGCTGTTCGTGCACCAGACCCGCATGCTATCCCGCTATCGCTGGCGCATCGATGGAGAACCCCCGCAGCCGATCGCCCTGTCGAACGTCGCCCAGCACTCGTGGATGGGCTACTACGCCTGCCTGCCTCCGGGCCACAGGCCGGGACGGGCGGATCCGGGGAGCGGGCACGTGGAGGAGGCCTCGGAGCACACGCTCGAGCTGCGCCTGTCCCGCTACGTCGGCGGTGGCCTGCACGAGGACGTGGACCTGAGCAACTTCAGCCAGCGACCCACCACGTTCATCCTCCAGCTCGACCTGGACGCCGACTTCGCCGACCTGGAGGAGACGCGGGGCGAGCGACAGCAGCACGGCCGGCTCGAGCGGGCGTGGCGGGAGGTTGACGGCGACTGGGAGCTATCCTTCGACTACCGGGCCGAGCACCGGCCCGCGGCACCGGGACAGCGCGGCGTGCGGTGCATCGATCGCGGGCTCCGCATCCACGTCCGCCACGCCGACTCGCCGCCGGCCTACGAGGATGGCCGTATCGCGTTCCGGCTGGAGCTGGCACCGCACGGCACCTGGCACGCCTGTCTTGACTACGTGCCCAGAATCGAGGACCGTCCGCTGCTGCCCCTCTACGGCTGCCGCTCCTTTGCCTCCACCGAGAACGCTCACGACCGCTCACGCAAGCTCTTCCTGGCCGATTCCACGTCGTTCGCCACACGGGAGAGCGAGACGCTAGCCCCGGTCGTCATCGGAGCCGTCGAGCAGGCGAAGCGGGACCTGGCGAGCTTGCGTCTGCACGACCTCGACGAGGGCGAGCGCGAGTGGACGATGGCCGCCGGCGTGCCGATGTACGCGGCCCTCTTTGGCCGGGACACGCTCACGGCCGCCTGGCAGGCCGCGATCCTCGGCCCCGAGATGATGCAAGGGACGCTCGAGGTGCTGGCTCGGTTTCAGGGTCGGCGGGTCGACGACTGGCGGGATGAACAGCCCGGCCGGATGCTCCACGAGGCGCACACCGGGCCGCTCGCCGCCCTCGATTTCCACCCCCGCCGCCGCTACTACGGCTCGGTCACCACGTCCGGCTTCTACGCGGTCGTCGTCTCGGAGCTGTGGCACTGGACCGGCGATCCCGGGCTCGTTCGGCCGTTCGTCCGGCCCGCCCTGGATGCCCTCGCCTGGCTCGACCGGCAATCGGACCGGGACGGCGACGCTTTCTACGACTACCTGACCCGGTCGCCCCAGGGCGTGGCCAACCAGGGCTGGAAGGATTCGGCCGACGCCATCGTGGACGAGGACGGGACGCTCGTGAAGCCGCCCATCGCCACCTGCGAGGAGCAGGGCTTCGTGTACGTCGCCAAGCTGCATCTCTCCGAGGTCCTGTGGTGGCTCGGGGAGAAGGATGAGGCGAAGCGGCTCTATCGCCAGGCGGGCGAGCTCAAGCAGCGGTTCAACGACGTCTTCTGGCTGGAGGACGAGGGCTTCTTCGCCATGGGGCTGGACCCCGATGGCCGGCCCATCCGGTCAGTCGGCTCGAACCCGGGCCACTGCCTGGCGACGGGGATCGTCGACACGGATCTGGCCGAGCGGACGGCACGGCGCCTGCTGGCGGAGGACCTCTTCAGCGGGTGGGGCGTGAGGACGCTGTCGGCGCACCACCCGGCCTATAACCCGTACAGCTACCACCGCGGCTCCGTCTGGCCGGTCGAGCACGGCAGCTTCGCGCTGGGGTTGCTGCGCTACGGGCTCCACGGGGACCTCGAGCGGCTGTGCCGAGGCATGTTCGAGGCCACGCGGCTCTTCGACTTCTACCGGCTGCCGGAGGTGTTCAGCGGACACGCGCGCGACGCCGACCATCCCTTTCCGGCGCTCTACCCGCAGACCAACTCGCCGCAGGCGTGGTCGGCCTCCACCGTGTTTGGCCTGCTTCAGGCGATGCTGGGCCTGTACCCTTATGCCCCGCTCAACGTGCTGCTGCTCGACCCCCACTTGCCGTCCTGGCTGCCGGAGATCACGCTACGCAGCCTCCGGGTGGGTGGGGCGGTGCTCACGCTCCGGTTTTACCGGGACGGCGAGCGCAGCGGCTACCAGATACTCGACCAACGGGGACGGCTCCACGTTATCCGGCAGCCCAGCCCCTGGTCTCTGACCGCAAGCTTCGCCGAACGCGCGAAGGATCTCCTGACCAGCCTGCTACCAGGGAACTGAGCAGAGCCGGTGCGCAGCCAACCATGACTCTGGGCACGCCGCGGAACCCGGCAGGGCCGACCGTCGGCGGTCCGCCAGCTAGTGCGCGACGCTGCGGCTGGTGGGCCCGCGGGCCCGGAGCCGCTTGTGACGGACGTTCCCCGGCGGCTCGCCGAAGCCGAACTTGAGCAACCGGCCCGCGTCCAGGAACGAGAGAACCCGGGTGTCGGCCCCGAGGATGATGCAGAGCAGGGCGTGGCCGGCGCGCCCGGCGGCGACCGCCAGGTTGTAGCCCGCCTCGAGCGTGTAGCCGGTCTTCAACGCCGTCACGCCGCCCGGATCCCGGAAGAGGGGGATCCGCCGCTGGTACACCCGCCCGCCCCAGTGGAACTGTGTCTGACCGAGGACGTCCCGGCTCTCGGGAAACTCCCGGAGGAGGTGCTGGGCGAGCATCGCCATGTCGCGCGCGGTGGTGTGCTGCCGCGGGTCCGGCAGCCCGTGCGGGTTCGCGAAGACGGTGTGGGCGAGCCCCATCGCGTCGCCCTCGGCGTTCATCCGCGACACGAACCCTTCCTCGGAGCCGCCGAGGTGCTCGGCCACGGCGGTCGCCGCGTCGTTGGCCGACGCGACGGCGACCCCCGCCAGGAGGATCTCGAACGGCACCACCTGCCCCGCGCGCAGGCTCATCCGATACCGCGCCGTGCGGACGGCGTTCTCGCTGATCGTCACCCGGTCGCTCAGCCGGACCTTGCTCGACCGGAGATCCTCGTAGGCGAGGTACAGGGTCATGAGCTTGACCAGGCTGGCGGGCGCGCGGTCGCCTTCGGCGTTCTTGGCCCAGAGCACCTCGCCGGTGGCGAGGTCGATCAGGACGCCGGCCTCGGCGGTCACCGCCGGCGGCACCACGGCCGCGTCCACGCCGGCGGCCGCCACGGCGCCGAGCAGCAGGCAGGCGAGGAGGGCCCCGGCGACGACGAGGCCGCGGGCCCCGCGCCTCCGCCGAGGCGCCCGAGCGGGAGCGGCGGCGCCGCCCGGGTCAGCGCAGGGCATTCTTGAGGGTGCGCGAGGGGCGGAAGCGCGGGACTTTCATCGCGGCGATCGTGATGAGCTGGCCGGTCCTCGGGTTCCGGGCCTTGCGCGTCTTGCGGCGGCTCACGACGAACGTCCCGAACCCGACGAGCGTCACCGCCTCGCCCCGCCGAAGGCTGCCCCGAATGCTCGCGAGACAGCCCTGAAGGGCCTTCTCGGCCGCGGCCTTCGTCACGCCGGACGCGTCGGCCATCTTGGCGACAAGGTCAGCCTTCGTCATCGAGGTACATCCTCCCTGGATCCTCCGCTGAGTGGCCGCGAACGGCGGCCGCGCCCGACCAGCCGCGAGGTGGCCGCACTCTAACAAAGTCCGCGACGAGGCGTCAAGGATGCGGCGGGCTGTGCTAAGGTGAGGGCCATGTCGCGCTCCCGCCCGCGCGCCCTCGTCGCGCTCGCGCTCGCCGCCCTCCTGCTCGTCGCCCTCGTCCCGGCGACCGCCCACGCCGACGCCGAAGATCCGCCGGTCCCGATCGTCACGCTCGACGCGCTCCCGCTGGGCGTGGCGCCCGATGGGCTCCCGCCGGCCGCCCGCGCGCGGGCGGAGTCGGTGCTGGGCCGCAGCATCTTCGCGCAGCGCGTGGCCGGCATCCGCTACCGGAGCCGGGAAGCGGTCTTCCGCTTCCTCCTCGACCACCCCGACTTCGCCTCGACCGTCGCGCGCGCGCTCCGACTCGGCGAGTACCGCGTCGTCATGCTGGACGAGGGCGTGTACTGGGGGGACGACGCCCGCGGCGCGACGGGGCTCATCCGCGTCCTGTACGCGGACGATCACCGGCGGCTCTATCATCTCGAGGGGCGCTACGAGCGGCGGCTCATGCCCACGATCGCCGGACAGATCCTGCTGCTGCTCGAGTTCGACCACGCGCCGGACGAGCTCGGCGGCACCGCCGTCGAGTCGAGCCTCACCGGCCACGTTCGCATCGACACCCCCCTCGTCGGCGCGGTCGCCCAGGCGGTCACCGCGCTCTCCCGGTCGCTCGTCGAGCAGGCGGTCGAGCGGAAGGTCCGGCGCTTCTTCGGCACGGTGGCGCGGCTCAGCCGCTGGGCCCACGACGAGCCCGAGAAGGTGGCCACGGCGCTCGACGGGCATCCCGACATCCCGGCCGGGCCGGCCCTTCAGGCCTTCCGGGCGCTCCTGCTGGCAGGCCGACCGCCGGTCTGGGTCCAGACGCGGTTCCGACTCTTGCCGGGCACGGAGCCGTGAGCCGTGTCGCCGGCGATCGTGATCGGCGCCGTGCTGATCGCGGCCGCGGTGGCGGTGGGCGCGACGCTCTGGTACGCCTGGCGGCGATGGCTACAGCTCTGTCCCCACTGCAGCTGGATCGTCCGGCGCGTCCAGCGCGGCTGGCTCCGGTGCCCCCGGTGCCACCGGCAATACGCGCGCCGGGCCCGCCTCCGCCCCCACTGACAGTTTCTTCGGGGGGGTCTCGGAAGCCCCCCCGAGGCCCCCCCTCGGTTGCGGCGGCGAAAGCCGCCGCTCGGAAGGCTCCATAGCCCGGCCAAGCCTGAGAGACTTCGGAGAGGCCTCGAGGGCCCCTCCGATTCCTCCCCCTCGGTGGCGCCGGCGAAGCCGGCGCTCGGAGCGCGTCGACCCTGGCGTGCGACGCGGCTGCGTGGAGGGCGTCGTCGTGCCGGCGAGCGACTAGAACCCGAGCGCGCCGCGGGCCTCGTCCATCACGGCGTCCGTGACCGTGGCGTAGCCCCGGTCGCGCGCGAAGCGCTCGATCGCCTCCCGCGCCACGGGCCGGATGAACGCGGGGATACGCTCCACGCGCGCCGCGGCCTCCGGCGTCCATGCCGGGCCCCCCGGGCCGGGCGCGTCCCCGTAGCCCGGGATCATCGCGGCGAAGGGGCAGCCGGGCCCCTCCCGCGCCTCCCCGACGCGCGCGGCGGTGGCCGCCGCGCCGGCCTCGCGCCCCGGCTCCTCGAACGCCGACTCGCGCTGGTGGGCGAGGTTGGCCCGCACCTCGGCGTAGGGGGGCGGCTCGGCCGCGCGCCCGCCGACCTTCACGCCGAGCGTGCGGACGAGCTGGGTCTCCCAGGGGTTCGTCAGCATGGCGACCCGATGGCCGCAGCTCGGACAGCCGAAGGTGACGGTGAGCGAGCCCTCGTCGGGGCCCGCCGTCCCGGTGAGCCTCATCGCCGTGTCACACGCGATGCAGAGGAACTTCATCGGGCGCGCTCCTTCCGGGGAGTGTCTGGCCTCATTCTAGCTCACTTCGCGCCGCCGTCGTCCGGGCCGGCGCCGGGCGGGCCCCCGATCCGGCGCGGGCTGGCGGTGCCGCCCGAGAGGATGACGCGGATTCCCTCCTCGATGGACAGCCCGGTCGGGAAGACCGCGGCGGCCGGGACCAGCACGATGTCGCCGAGGTAGAGGTGGTTGGTCGGCACGTAGACCGTCACCAGCGCCTCCGGCTTGACGCCCGGCAGCCGCACGTCGCGGGTCCGGAAGCCGTACGCATAGAAGCCCTCGCGCGGGTGCTCCACGATGACGAACTCGCGGAAGCCGCTGCGGCGCTGCGGCGAGAAGGCCTCCACCAGCTCCTTGACCGCGGGATAGACCCGGCGGAAGACCGGCAGGAGGAGCAACAGGCGCTCGCCCCACATGAGGACGCGGCGCCCGACCACGTTGGTGGCGATGAGCCCGACCAGGAAGATGATGACGAAGGCGGTGAAGAAGCCGAGGCCCGGCACCTGGCGGCCCAGAATCCGCTCGTAGACCGGCGAGAGAACGCCGTCGACCTCCCGGTAAAAAATCCAGAGGACGTATGCGGTCAGGACCACCGGGACGGTGACGAAGAAGCCGGCGATGAATCGGACCTTGAACCAGGACTGGACCTTGCCCGCCATCGGCGCGCCTCCCGTGGCTACGGATGAGACCACAGGGGCGAGGTCGCGTCAAGGCAAGGCAGGCGTTCCGCACCGGGAGTCTCGCGGCGTTCGTGTGGCCCGCAACCGGTACTGGGTTTGCACGAGGCCTCCGGCGGTGGAAAGGAGAGATCCCATGTGGAGACGCGTGATCCAAACGTGGGAGGACCGCGCGATGCTGGTGCTGCGCCTCGCGCTGGGCGTCGTGATGTTCGCCCACGGAGCGCAGAAGGGCCTCGGGTGGTTCGGCGGGGAAGGGCTCGCCGCGACCGTCACGGGCATGGAGCAGCAAGGGCTGCCGGTCCCGGTCGCGCTCCTGGTCGTCGCCGCCGAGCTGCTCGGCTCTCTGGGGCTGATTCTCGGGCTCCTCGGCCGCCTCGCGGCCGCCGGCATCGGGCTCGTGATGCTCGGCGCCATCTTCCTGGTCCACCTGCCGAACGGGCTGTTCATGAACTGGACCGGGCAGCAGCCGGGCGAGGGGTTCGAGTACCACGTCCTGGCCCTGGCCATGGTGGTCGCCGTCATGGTTCGCGGCAGCGGCGCCCTGTCCGTGGACCTCGCCCTCTCGCGGAGCGCCGATGCGACGCCGCCGCTCGACGCCCGGGCGCGGCTCTCGCGGGTGAAGGGGCAGCGGGCCGCGTAGCGCCCTGAGCGGATCCGGGCACGCGGCGGCTTGAGGCGCCTCCCCGCCGCGTGCTAGGCTCGCCATGATGCGCGCGCGCGGGCCCGGGCGCGCGCGGACCCGGAGGTGCCTCCCATGCGTCCGCTGCCCGCGCCGCTCGTCGTCCTCGGCCTCGCCGGCCTCGTCCTCGCGCTCGTGGCCTCCACGGGCGCCCAGTCCCCGGCGCTCCACACGGAGGTGGTCCGGCTCCGGACACCGGACGGCCTCGACACCACCGGCCTCCTCTACGCGCCCGCGGGACGGGCGCCCCGCGCGGGCGTCGCCCTGGTCCACGGGTACGGCTCGAACTTCTACTCCGGCCCCACCGGCCATCTCTCGCGCGGGCTCGCCACGCGCGGCTTCCTGACGATCGCCGTGAACATGCGGGACCACGACGCGGGGCCGAAGACGACGCTCTTCGAGGAGAACCGCTGGGACGAGCAGGCCGCGGTGGACGAGCTGGCCCGGCGGGGCGTGGCGCCGCTCGCGCTCCTGGGCGCGAGCCTCGGCACGAACCGCGTGCTCTTCTACGTCGCGGAGACGCAGGACCCCCGCGTCCGCGCTGTGATCCTCCTCGCGGGGCCCGGGAACGCGTTCGAGTGGAACGTGTGGCAGCTCGGCCGCGAGCGCGCGACGAAGACCCTGGAGGAGGCCCAGCGCCTCCAGCGCGAGGGGCGCGGCCGCGAGCTCATGCTGATCGACCTCGGCGTGCTCGGGCGGGCGCTCTACTCGGCCGACCACCTGGTCAGCCTGCGCGGCCCGCAGACCCGCTCCGACCCCTACCAGAACATCGCGCGGGTCACGGCGCCCGTCCTGCTCGTCTACGGCACGGCCGACCGGCTCGTCCAGCCCGAGGTCGCGCGGCAGCTGAAGGCCGCCGCGACGAAGGCGCCGCGGGTGGACCTCGTCGAGATCCCCGACGCCGACCACGGCTTCTCGCGCCACCAGGACGAGCTCGCCTCGGTCGTGGAGCGCTGGCTCGGCGAAGTCCTCCCCCGCTGATTGAATTCGGAGGGGGCCTCGACGGCCTCCTCCGATGCCGGAGAGTGCCGAGGCCGAGAACCCCTACCTCACGTGGCGGTCGCGGGCCAGCGGCGGGCGCACCTCGCTGCCGGAGAAGAGCACCGTCAGGATCACCTCCACCGAGCTGTCGAGGGCGAGTCCCTGGCAGCCGATGGCCGCGCGCGTCGGCTTCCCGCGCTCGCCGTAGAGCTCGACCAGCAGGTCCGCGGCGCCGTTCACCACCCGGGGCTGATCGGCGAAGCCGGGCGCCGAGTTGACGAAGCCGACCATCTGGACCACCTGCTGGACCCGGTCGAGGTCGCCCAGCGCGTACTTGATGGCGGCGAGGCTCGTCAGCACGGCATAGCGCGCGGCCTCGTAGCCCTGCTCCACGGTGAGGTCCCTGCCGAGCACGCCGGGCCGGAAGGGCCGACCGTCCCTGAGCGGCACCGTCCCCGACAGGTAGAGCAGGTTCCCGACCGCGAAGTGCGAGACGAAGTGCGCGCCGGCCGGATTCTGACGATACTCCTGCTCGAGATCCGGCACGGCAAACCCGAGGGCCCGGAGCCGGTCCTCGACGCCCATGAGCCCTAGGGCAGGACGATGCGCCCGCCGCCCATGGCGCGGAGGAAGTCGCCGAGCCCGAAGCGCATGAACGGGTTCTGGCGCTTCTCGTCGCCGATCGTGGAGGCGGGGCCACCGTAGTTGTGCCCGGGGAAGAGCACCGTCTCGTCGGGAAGCGCCGCCAGCCGCTGGGTCAGGCTCCGGTGCATTTCCTCGGGATCGCCGCCGGGCAGGTCGGTCCGGCCGCACGCGCCGATGAAGAGCGTGTCGCCCGAGATCAGCCGGCCGTCCACGTAGAAGCACTGCGAGCCCGGGGTGTGGCCCGGCGTGTGGATGAACGTGATGGTGAGCCCGCCGACCGGCAGCTCGGTGCCCGCCTCGACCTTGGAGAGGTCCGAGCCGAACCCGCGGAGGAACTCGCGTTCGGCCTGGTGGACGTAGACCTTGCCCCGCACGCGCTCGAGCAGATCCTCGACGCCCGGGATGTCCAGGCCGAAGAGGTGGCCGCCGACGTGGTCCGGATGCGTGTGGGTCACCAGGGCGCCCCGGATCGTCATCCCGTCGGCCTCGGCCGTCCGGACGATCGTGTCGATCTCCCACGCCGGGTCGACGACCACGCACTCGCCTGCCTCGCGGTCGCCCACCAGGTACACGAAGTTCTGCATCGGCCCGAGCTCCAGCTGCTTGAGATACAGCCGCGGGGCGATTCGTCCTCCAGCCGACTGCAATGCTGAACCTCCTCTCGAACGCCTCCCGCGGGGGAGGCAGGCCCGAACCGGTCGCTCCCGAGCGAACGGCGCGGCTTCGCCGGGAGGGCCACTCGGAGGGGGCACCGCCCCCTCCGAGAATTCAGTGGCCGGTGAAGCGGGGCTCGCGCCGCTCGCGCGCCGCGGCCAGCCCCTCCCGGAGGTCGGCCGTCGTGTAGCTGACCGCCTGACAGAACGCCTCGTACTCGAGCGCGGTGGCGAGCGACCCCTCGAGCGCCTGGTAGACCGCGCGCTTCAGCGCCCGCACGACGAGCGGGGCGTTCCGGGCGATCGCGCCCGCCACCCCGAGGACGGTCGGCATGAGCTCGGCCTGCGGGACCGCGCGGTTCACGAGCCCCATCGCCTCGGCCTCGCGGCCGGTCACGAGGCGGCCGGTATAGAAGAGCTCGAGCGCCCGCGCGAGCCCGACGGCTCGCGGCAGCGTCAGGGTCGAGGCCATCCCGGGGTGGATCCCGAGCCGGGCGAAGTTGACGCCCATCCGCGCGTCCTCGGCGGCGTACCGGAGATCGCAGGCCAGGGCCAGCGCGAGCCCGCCGCCGATCGCATAGCCGTGGATCGCCGCGACGGTCGGGATCGGCAGGCGCATGAGGGCGAGGTACCGGTCGTAGTAGTCGAGCATCACCTGGCGGCTGTCCGGGACCGATCGCGCCGTGTTCGCCTCGATCAGCGCCAGGTCGCCGCCCGCGCAGAAGGCCTCGCCGGCGCCGGCGATCACGAGGACCCGCGCCGCCTCGCCCGTCTCCAGCTCCTCGAGCGCGTCCGCGATCTCCTCCCCCATGCGGACGCTCATGGGGTTCCGCTTCTCCGGCTGGTCGAGGGTCAGCGTGGCGATCCCATCGGCGACCTGGAGCGTGATCGTCTGGGACATCGGTGGTGCGCCCTCCGCCGGAGAGGAGGAGGAACTAGAGCAGGAGGTCTTCCGGCGCCGCCGGCAGGTCGCCGAGACTCTTCGACTCGATCGCGTAGAGGGCCGGCTGTCCCGGCACGCGGACGTAGGCGTCGCCCTTCTCCCGCGTCCCGATCGCCAGCGCCGCCACCGTCTTCCCGTCCTTGTCGGCGAGCGTCACCGTCGTGGTCGGCGAGTCGAGGCCGTAGCGGCCGGGCTCCCATCCCTGCTCGGCGACGAGGTCGCGCCACTTGAGGCTGCGCAGCGTCCAGATCAGGTCGCTCACCCGGCTCCCCCGGGCCTTCCCCTGCCGCGGCGCCACCAGCTGCCAGTCCTCCTCGCCCCGCCGCTCGAGCACGAGCGTCTGGTCGCGCCGCTGGATCTGGACACGCGCGACGTCGCGGGTATCGAAGGTCCCGAAGAGCGAGTGGTCGCGGAGCTCCTGCGGCGAGCGGCTGAGGTCCTGGAGCGCGGCGGCGTCGACCAGCAAGACCGGCCCGGGGCCCGTCCCCGTGGCCGCGGCGTACGCGGCGTCCTTCTCCCTGGCCGGCGCGAGGAGGAGACTCTTCGGCTCCTTCGCGTCCTTCTCCCAGACGCTGAGCCGGAGCTGCGGCCGGTCGAGGCCGAACCGGGCGAGCTGCCGCGCGTCCTCGTCGACGAAGTCCCTGGCGCGGAGATCGCGCACCTTCCACAGGAGCTCGTTGACCGCGGTCTCGTCCGCCCGGAAAGCCGCCGGCGCCGTGATCCGCCAGGTCCCGGCTTCCATCGCCAGGCTCACGGTCCCCTTGGGGCTCTGGAGCTCGATCCGCTCGAGCTTCCCGCGATCGTAGGCGAAGACCGTCTTGTCCCGGAGCGCCGTGACCGAGGTCGGGATCGCCTTCGCGAGCTCGTCCTCCACGGTGAACACGGTCGGGTCGCCCTCGCGCTGGGCGTACACGGCCTTCTTGTCGGGGACCGCCCGGCCGAGGCGCAGGGTCTTGGCGACGCGGTCCTTCTCCTCGCCGAGCCAGAGCGTCAGCCGGACCGGGCGCTCGAGCCCGTAGGGGTCGGGGCCCTTCGGCGGCGCCGAGGCGAACTCCTTGATCTTCGCCGCCTTGAGCCGGTCGAGCAGGCCCGAGAGCTGCTCGCGGTCGGCGGGCACGGCGACCGGGGCCGTCACCTGCCACTCCTCGGTGCCCTTGAGCTTCACCGCGAGCGCCGGCCCGCCCCGGGGCTGGATCTGGAGCTCCTTCACGTCCTTCCGCTCGAAGGCGAGCACCGTGCGGTCGCGGAAGTCGGCGACGGGCTTCTGCGCGTCCCGCAGGAGCGAGTCCGAGATGAGCAGGACCGCGGGCTTGTCCTCGGCCTGCGCGTAGACCCAGATCCCGGTCGGGTTCTTGCCCCCCAGGCGCACGCGGTGGGTCTGGCCCTTCGCCGTGAAGCTGATCTCCGCGGCCGGGGGCGCGAGCCCGAAGTCGGCGGGCTTCGCCGGGTTCGCGTCGATCTCGCGCTCGACGCGGAGGGAGGCGAGCGAGGAGGCGAGATCCTGGACCGGCTGGGGCTCCGCGCGCCCCTGGACCGGCGTGACCAGCGTCCACGTGTCGCCGGACTTCCGGAGCTCGATCGTCTCGGCGCCGCGCGTCAGCACCACCGCCTCGACGTCCTTGGCCTCGAGGTCCTTCCACAGGCGGTCCTTGTCCGTCGCGGCCTTCTCGCGCGCCGGCCCCTGCCGGACCTCGTAGACGTAGAAAAAGATGCCCAGGGCCACCAACGCCAGGGCGAGCACGGCCGTCGTCTTCCACCGCATCATCGGGCCTGCCCTTTGCCGGGCCGAGACGCGAGCAGCCCCAGGGCGCAGGGAGGAGGCGGGCCGAGGGCCTGCCGCCCCCCAGGGCAAGATTCGCTTCGGAGGCCCGCCGACGACCCCAGAGGCCGGGGCGGCCGCAAGGCCGGCGGCCGAGCGCGGCCCGGCCGTGATGCCAGAGGCCGGGATGCGATGCTTATCGGCACGGTCACCGGCCACGCTTGCGGACGACGACCACCACGCCGGCCACGATCATCGCGAGCGGCAGGAGCACCACCGGCACGTAGAAGAGGACCTGGCCCTGCGCCGCCGTCAGGAAGATCGGCGTGCTGCGCGACTCCTTGGGCCGGATGGCGATCAGGTTCTCCTCCTCTGCGAGCCAGGACAGCGTGTTGAGGAACAGGTCCTTGTTCCCCGACAGGTTCACGAACGCGTTGGTGGCGAAGTCGGAGTCTCCCACGACGACGATCCGCGCCTTGGCCCCCTTGCGCTCCTCGGAGACGCCCTGGGCGTCCACGGTGGCCACCGCGGCGACGGTGAGCGGTCCCTGCGCCTCGTCCGCGTCGCGCTTGACCTGGCCCGTCCGGATCTCCTCCTGGTTCGTCTCCGCCCAGCTCTCGGGGCTGGTCCGGGCGAGCGGCTGCGCGGTCACGCCCTCCGGGGGCTTGTCCTTGACGGAGACCGTCCGGGCGACGGGGAAGAAGGTCGCGTACCGGAAGCCCTGCGTGATCGGGTGGTTCTGGTAGTCGCCGACGACCGGGATCTCGGGCCCGGCGCCGAGCAGCCGGCCCTGCGGGTTGACGTCGATGATGACGTCCTTGCCCAGGCCGAGCCCGTAGCGCTCGAGGAGCGAGCCGAGCCCCGGCGCCTGGAAGGGATCCGCCATGAGGAAGACCTTCCCCGCGCGGGCGACGTAGCCGGCGAGCGCGTCCACCTCGTTCGGCAGGAGGTCCTTCTGGGGTCCCGCCACGATGACGATCGCCGCATCGTCCGGGATCTGGGTCTCGCGCGCCAGCAGGAGATCCTTGACCTCGTAGTTGAGCTTCTCCACCGAGCCCTTGATCTCGCTGAGCCCCGTCTTCTCGCTGTTCGCCGGGTCCTTCTCGCCGTGCCCCTTGAGGAAGTAGACGATCCGCTTCCCCTCGCGCGTGACGCGGATCAGCCCGTTGGTGAGCTTCTCCTCCTCCGCGTCGAGGATCTTCTCCTCCTTGACCTGGCCCGCCTTGACCGCCGCCTCCAGGACGACCGTCCCGTAGGTCTCGATCCCGTAGCGCTTGGCCAGGAGCGGGTTCCGGTCGGCGTCCACGGTCTCCCAGGTGAACTTCCCGTCCGACCGGGCGGCGTACTGCTTGAGGAGGTCCTCCGCCGTCCGCTTGCCCGGCTGGTCCGGGCGGAAGAAGGCGGTGGCCTTCACCGGCCCCGTGAGCCCCTGCAGCACCTTGACGGTCTGGGGCGAGAGGCTGTGGCGCTTGTTCTCGGTGAGATCGACGCGCCAGTTGTGGCGGTACGACACCGCCTCGACCAGCGCGATGACGCCCAGGATCAGGACGACCATCACGAGCGCGTTCAGGCCGTACTTCGTCGTGCGCCGCCGCCAGAGCTCGCGCGGGTCGGAGAAGCTCGCGGCGAGGCCCACGAGCACCAGGAGGCCCCCGACGATGAGCGCGGCGGGCCAGGCGGCGGTCCAGGACGGGCGGTACGTGCGGAGCACCCCGCCGCCGACGAGCGCGACGAGGCCGATGACGACCGCAGGGGTCGCGAAGCGTCGCATGGCTCAGCCCCTCCAGCGCTTGGCGTCGAGCGAGCGGAGCGTCAGGAACAGGCTCAGGATCGTGAAGTTCAGATAGTAGATCACGTCCTTCGTGTCGATGACCCCCTTGGCGAAGGAGTCGAAGTGCTCGGTGAGCGAGAGGTGCGAGAGGACGCGGCCCCAGATCGGCCCGGACGAATCCGCCGCCCAGGAGATCACCCAGAAGATGAGGAGCGTGCCGAAGGTGGACACCGCCGCCACGATCTGGTTCTCCGTGAGCGAGGAGATCAGGATGCCGACAGCGATGAAGGCCGCGCCCTGGAGGAGGAGCCCGAGGTAGCCCGTCAGGAGCGGCCCCCACTCGAGCTGGGCCGTCCAGGCGACGAGCACGGGGTAGATCAGCGTCAGGGCGAGCATGCCGAGGAAGACGACCACCGCCGCCAGGTACTTGCCGAAGAGCACCTCGCCGTCGCGCACCGGGTAGGTGAGGAGCAGCTCGATCGTCCCGCTCTTCTTCTCCTCGGCGAAGAGCCGCATCGTCAGGATGGGCATCATGAGGAGCATGATGACGCTGATGTTCTGGAAGAGCGGGCGGAGGACCCCTTCCGTGACCGAGAGATCGCGGGCCATCGTCGGGTTCATCGCCGCCTGCATGCTGACGAGGGTGAAGAAGGCGAAGACGTTGTAGAAGAACCAGCCGGCGACGAGGGCGAAGATGAACAAGACCACGTACGCGATCGGGGAGACGAAGTAGAGCTGCATCTCCTTCTTGAAGACCGCCCAGACCCTCATTCCGCCGACACCTCCTCCCGATCCGCTTCCCGCGGGCCGCCCCCGTCGGACCCCCGCGCGTCGGGGGTCGCCTCGTGCTCCTCCCCCGCGACGACGCGGATGAACAGGTCCTCCAGCGAGAGCCCGAGCGCGCGCAGCTCGAGCAGCCCCCACCGCTGCTGGGTCACGAGCTGGACCACGTCGCGCCGGACGTCGTGGTCGCGCTGGGCCTCCAGGACGAAGGTGGCGATGCCGTCCGCGACGCCGCGCGGCTCGACCCGCGTCACGCCGCGGAGCGCCCGGAGCGAGGCGCCCACCAGCTCCGCCGGCCCCTCGACCTGGACCTGCACCCGCGCCACCGGGGAGAGCTCGTCCATGAGCCGGTCGAGCGGACCGGAGGCGACGATGCGCCCCCGGTTGATGATGACCACGCCCTCGCAGACCATGGAGACCTCGGGCAGGATGTGGGTCGACAGGATGACGGTGTGCTCGCCCGCCAGCGACTTGATGAGCGATCGGATCTCGATGATCTGCTTGGGGTCCAGGCCGATGGTGGGCTCGTCCAGGATCAACACGTCCGGGTCCGCGACCAGCGCCTGGGCGAGCCCGACCCGCTGCCGGTATCCCTTGGAGAGGCGCCCGATCAGCCGGCCCTGCACGTCCTCGATCAGGCAGCGGCCCATGACCTCGCCCACCCGCCGGCGCCGCTCGGCGCGGCCGAGGCCCTTCACGTCGGCGACGAAGTCGAGGTACGCCGCCACGGTCAGGTCGCCGTAGAGCGGGACGTTCTCGGGCAGGTAGCCGATCCGGCGCCGCACGTCCAGCGACTGCTCGAACACGTCGTAGCCGGCGACGCGGGCCGTCCCGCTCGAGGCGGGCATGAAGCAGGCCAGGATGCGCATCGTCGTGGTCTTCCCCGCGCCGTTGGGGCCGAGGAAGCCGACGATGGCGCCCTTCTCGACCGAGAAGGAGACGTCCTGGATGGCGGCGATGGGGCCGTAGTACTTCGTGAGGCGGTCCACCTCGATCATGACCTTCCGGCTCCTGTCAGGCTCGGGATCGCGCTCGATTCACCGACGTGGCGTAGTGCGAGGCTCTGCGTGGCTCCCTGGAGAGACGACGACGTCCTTCGGCCCGAGATTATAGCAGATTCCGGACGCGGCCCGCGCCCCGGCGGCCAGGGCGGGGACTGGGCCCCCCGGCAGAGCGGAAGAGGCGCCCGCCGACCGCTGGACCCGCCGGGGGCGACATCCGACGCGCTTCGAGCGCCGGCTTGGCCGGCGCAGCGCCCGGGGGCGGCCCGCAGGGGGCCGGAGCCCCCTTCGAAGTCAGTCGAGGCCGGTGATCCGCCCCTCGGCGTCGACGTCGATCCGCTCGGCGTTCGGCGAGCGCGGCAACCCCGGCATCGTCATGATGTCGCCGGTGAGCGGCACGAGGAACCCCGCGCCCGCCGAGATGCGGAGCTCGCTGACCGTAACGGTGAAATCCCGCGGGCGACCGAGGAGGGCCGGGTCGTCGGACAGCGAGCGCTGGGTCTTGGCCATGCAGATCGGCAGGGCGGCGTACCCCAGCGCCTCGGCCTGCGCGATCTGGGCGTCCGCGCGCTTGGCGTAGACCACCCGATCGGCCCCGTACATGCGCGTGACGATCGTCTCGATCTTCGCCTTGACCGGGGCCGACCAGTCGTAGAGCGGGCGGAAGCGCGTCGGCTCGCGCGCCAGCAGCTCGTCGAGCGCCCGGCCGAGGTCCTCGCCGCCGGCGCCGCCGCGCTGGAAGACGTCGGCGACGACGGCCCGCACGTCGAGCGCCGCGCAGTGGCCGACGATCGCGGCGAGCTCCCGGTCGGTGTCCGAGGGGAAGCGGTTCAGGGCCACCACGAGCGGAACACCGAAGAGCCGGATGTCCTCCACGTGCTTTTCCAGGTTGGCCATCCCCGCCTTGATCGCCAGGAGGTCCTCGCGGTCCACGTCCGCCATGGGCACGCCGCCGTGATACTTCAGCGCCCGCGCCGTCGCCACCAGCACGACCGCGTCCGGGACCAGCCCCGCGTACCCGCACTTGATGTCGAAGAACTTCTCCGCGCCCAGGTCGAAGCCGAAGCCGGCCTCGGTGACGCAGACCTCGCCGAGCTTCAGCGCGAGCTTGGTCGCCAGGACGGAGTTGCAGCCGTGGGCGATGTTGGCGAAGGGGCCGCCGTGGACGAGGGCCGGGGAGCCCTCCAGCGTCTGCACGAGGTTCGGGTGGATCGCGTCGCGCAGGAGGGCGGCCATCGCGCCCGTCACGCGGAGGTCCTGGGCGAAGACGGGGCGCCCGTCGAAGGTGAAGGCGATGAGGATGCGCCCCAGGCGCGTCTTCAGGTCCATCAGGTCCTCCGCGAGGCAGAGGAGCGCCATGACCTCCGAGGCCGCGGTGATGAGGAAGCCCTCCTCCCGCGGGTAGCCCTGGAAGCGCCCGCCGAGCCCGAGGACGAGCTCGCGCAAGGCGCGGTCGTTCATGTCCACCGTGCGGCAGATGAGGATCTGCCGCGGATCGATGCGCAAGGCGTTGTCGTGGTAGAGGTGGTTGTCGAGGCACGCCGCGAGGAGGTTGTGGGCGCTCGCCACCGCGTGGAGGTCGCCGGTGAAGTGCAGGTTGATCTCGTCTGCCGGCACGATCTGGGCACGCCCCCCGCCCGTCCCGCCGCCCTTCACGCCGAGGCACGGGCCGATCGACGGCTCCCGGAGCGCGACGACCGCGCGGCGGCCGAGGCGCGAGAGCGCCTGCCCGAGCCCGATCGTGACCGTGGTCTTGCCGTCGCCGGGCGGCGTGGGCGTGATGGAGGAGACGACCACCAGCTTGCCGTTCGGCATCCCGCGGCGCGTTTCCAGCGCGCGGACATGGACCTTCGCCTTGTGGCGGCCGAAGGGGATGAGCTCGGCCTCGTCGAGCCCCAGCGCGGCGGCGACCTCGGTGATCGGCTTCACGGCGCTAGTCGCGGTCCTCGATCAACTCCAGGACCGTCGTGGCCACGGCGTTCATGTACTTCGTGGCGTTTTCCGGCGACGAGCCGTCGAACGACAGGAGCGCGTAGATGATGACCGCGTCCGTGTGCGTGCAGAGCAGCACGCGGTCGGCCGACGAGAGGCGGTCGTCGTGGGTGACCCGCTTGAAGTAGGCCATCCGGAGCTGCGAGAGCCGCTCCAGGACCGGGGAGAGATCCGAGTCGAACGTGCTGCGGTACTCCTCCATCGCGGCGTCGTCGATCATGCCTCGCGTCTCCCCCCGAGCGCCTGGGCGTAGAGCGACTCGGTGTAGCCGCGGACCAGGAGCGGCCCGTCCACCAGGATGGGCACGCGCATCCATCCGTCCTCGTGGATGAGGTAATCGGCCATCTCCCGTACGCTCATGGGCCGCTCGTCCGCGCGGAAATGCAGGATCTCCTTGCCCACCTTCACCCAGAGCTCCCGTGCGCCGCGCGCCAGCGCGAGCGTCTCCTCCCGGCCGACCGGCCGGTCGTCCACGTAGCGGTTCTCGTGGACGATGCCCCGGGTCGAGAGAAACTCTCTCGCGCCGATGCAGGTGGGTCAGTCGCGGCGGTTGTACAGGATCATGCTCATGGGCGCCCGCCGGACGGCGCCGCCGCGGGCTCGGGCACGAGCAGCGCCGCGAGCCAGTCCGGGATGGCGATCATCCGCTGGGTCTCCGGCTCCCAGCAGGCGTGCCGGGTCTCCCCGGTGGCGACCACCTGCCCCGCGGCCTCGTGTCGGATCTCGTAGCGGAAGAGGAACGAGGCGCGCTTGCGTTCGGCGATCCACGTGCGGACCCGGAGAAGGTCGTCGAGCCGCGCCGGCTTGACGTACCGGACGGTCGCCTCGACGACGGGCATGTGGACCTTCTGGTCCACCTCCGCCATCGCCAACCCGCTCTGGCGGAGGAACTCGACCCGGCCGACCTCGAAGTAGGTCAGGTAGTGGGCGTAGTAGACGATGCCCATGGTGTCGGTCTCGGCATACCGCACCCGGATGGTCGTCTCGCTGATCACGGCCTCCCTCGTACGGTCGCCGCGTCGCGTTGGCCGCCTCCCGCCCGCCGCGGGTCCTGTCGCCGGCTCGCGCTCGCGGCGGCCGCTGCGGGTGGCGCCGGCTCCGCTCGGACCGCGCCGCCCCTCGGGGGGAGGCAGGCCCGATGCGTTCGGCGAAGGGCGAACGCCGCGGCTTTGCCGCGAGGGCCGTCGGAGGGGGGCACAAGCCTCCCTCCGAAGTCAAAGATACTGGCCGTAGCGGATCTTGACCACGACGTCGCGGACGCCCCGGAAGTCGTCCACCGCCCGCAACACGTCCGTGGTCGTCACGAGGCCCGGCTCCGCGCCAGACCCGGCGAGCTGGACCTTCGCCTCCAGCGCGCGCCGGATGACCTCGGAGACCTCGCCCCCGCTCATGCCGGCCAGCCGCGGCACCACGGCCTCGTAGTCGAGCGTCTCGAAGAGCGCCCGCTGCGCGGTCCGCTCCGCCTTCTGCCGGTGGATCTCGACGATTTCCCGGAGCGCGGCCCCGTCGGGCAGCGGGACCTCGATGAGGTGGTCGAGGCGTCCCGGGGCGATCAGCGGGGAATCGATGCCGTCGGGCCGGCTCGTGGAGGCCAGCACGAGGAGGGCCGGGAAGGCCGAGAGCGTGTCGAAGAGCTCGCAGAGCCCGCTGATCAGCGGCGCGGCGGCCTCGCGGGCCCGGTCCGGCGGGAGCAGGTGCTCGAGCGACAGCGCGTCGGCGTCTTCGAAGAAGACCACGCCCTTTCCCTCGGAGCCGGCGAGCTGGAAGACTTCCTTGATCACCTCCGCGGCGTTCGGCCCGACCTTGGAGGTGAGCGTGGTGAGGCGAAGGTGGTAGAAGAGCGCGTCCGAGGCGCTGGCCAGCGCCTTGGCGAGAAGCGTCTTTCCGTTGCCGGGGGGTCCGTAGAGGAGGCCCCCGCGGGGCGGCGTGATGCCCCAGCTCCGGTAGAGCTCGGGCATCCGCAGAGCGTAGGACAGGCCGCTCAGCGCCCGCTTCGCCGGCTCGACCCCGCCGATCATGTCGAAGGTCACGCCCGGACGCGGGACGACCTCCACCCGCCCCCGGAGGTCGCCGTACTTGCCCTCCAGCTTGCCGATGAGGTCGTCGAGCCGCCGCTGGACGGCCCACTCCACGGTCGGCGCGGAGAGGCTGGGGACGGATCCGTCGGGCGGCGTCACCGCTGGAAGGATCGGAGGGCTAGAAGTGGGGCGTGGGGGCGAGTCGCGGCATGACCCGCTCGGCCTTCTCGAACACCCGCGCCTCCACCAGGATCGGCACCTTGGCGCGCAGAGCCAGGGCGATCGCGTCCGATGGCCGCGAGTCGACGGTGCGGACCGTTCCCTGCACGTCCAGATAGAGGAGCGCGTAGTAGACGTCGTCCTTCAGGTCCGTGATCACGATCCGCTGGAGCGACGCCTTCAGGTCGCCGAGGAGATTCAGGATGAGGTCGTGGGTGAGCGGCCGGGGCGGCGTGACGCCCTGCAGCGGGATGGCGATGCCGTTCGCCTCGAAGTGGCCGATGGTCATCACCAGGCTCCGCTTGTCACGCTTGCCCTGGAGCACGACCACCGGCTGGCGCGACTGCGGCTCGATCGCGACGCCACTGACCTCGACCTCCTGCAGGCCGCCGAGCGGGGGCGGGACCTTCTCGCCGCTCTCCTTCGCCCCGATGGTCACGAGCCCGAACACCAGCAGCAGTCCGACCCTGCCAGCTCGGCCGATCCTCATGGGTGGCTCCTCTCCGCCGGGTCCTCCGCACGGCGAGCGCGACGATTGCAGGCCAGTATAGCTCATCGGCGGGGGCCTGGACGGCTCCCCTCCGACCCTCAAGGGGCCGGGGGGTCGGGCCTGGGAGAGGGGGCGGCGCCTCACTCCAGGCGGAGCGCCACGACAGCCGCCGCGGCGAGACACAGGGCGAGGATCCCGAACATGGGGGCGTAGCCCAGCCCGTGCGCCAGGTAGCCGAAGGACATCGCGCCCGCGGCCTGGCCCGTGAGGATGAAGGCGCTGAAGACGCCGAACGCCCAGCCCCGCCGCTCCGCCGGCGTCACGTCCATCACCAGCGCGCTGAGCGCCGGGTAGAGGAAGCCGTGCGCGCCGCCGGCGAGGAGGCCCGTGACGACGAGGAACGGGACGGGCGAGAGGCCGGCCGACGCCACCAGCGGGCCCATGGCGGCGAGCATCGCGGCCCCGACGGCCTGGCCCGCGAGCGCGGGGATGATGACGGGCCGCCGCCCCAGCGTGTCGATGAGCCGGCCGCCGGCGGTCCGCACGGCGAGCGCGCCGGCCGAGTAAGCGATGGCGAAGAGCCCGACCCACTCGACGCCGACCGTCGCGGCGTACGTCGGCAAGAAGGTGAAGACCACGCCCACGCCGAGCCCGAAGCCGAAGGCGAGCGTCATCAGCAGCCGGGGCGCCGTCAGGACGCCCCGGACCAGGCCGGCGAGCCCCTCGCGCGGGCCGGTTCGTCGGCCGAGCGGCTCCGCGACCCGCGCCGTGACGACGAGCGCCGCGAAGGCCAGCCCGGCCACGGCAAGGAAGAACACGCGGAAGCCGAAGGCCTTCGCCACGACCTCGCCGAGGGCCGGGCCCACCGCGGTCGAGGTGAGGCCGGAGATCCCGAAGATCCCCAGGGCCTGCCCCCGCCGCTCCGCCGGCACGAGGTCCACGACCATCGCGAAGCTCGCCACCCAGTACATGGACTGGGCGAGGCCCTGGAGCACGCGCAGGACCGGGAAGAGCCCGAGGAGCTCGGGCGCGGCGGCGAAGAGCAGGGCGACGAGCCCCGCCAGGGCGGCGCCCGCCAGCATGAACTGGCGGCGGCCCGCCCGGTCCACCCAGGCGCCGACGACGGGCTGGCAGAAGATCGCGCTCCCGCTGTAGAGGCCCATGACGAGCCCGATCTCGGCCTCCGTCGTCCCGAGCTGCTTGAGGTGTAGCGGCAGCAGGAAGAACGCGGAGAGGGTCGTGGAGAAGAGGAAGTTCCCGGCCGCCGCCGTCACGAACGGCGGGGTCAGGATCGAGGGGGGGCCCGCCATGCGAAGAGGCTCTCTACGCGGTTCTCCACCGACACGACGCCGTCCTTGATCACCACGAGGCGCTCGGGGATGGCGGCCACGGCGGCCTCGGGCTCGGTGCAGTCGAGGAGGATCAGGTCGGCCCGCGCGCCCTCGACGAGCCCGTAGTCCGGCCGGCGCAGCGCGCGCGCGGCGTGCTCGGTCGCCATCCGGAGGACCAGCCGCAGGTCGTCCGGGGTCCCCAGGTGGGCGGCCGTGGCGAGGAGGTTCGCGACGCGCAGGAGGTCTCCGTCGCCGAACGGGGTGAAGGGGTTCTGGAGATTGTTGGTCGCGACCGCCACGTTGACGCCCGCGGCCACCAGTCGCCGGACCGGGGCGAGCCCGCGGCGGACGTTCTTCTCGTCGCGCCGGCCCATCAGGTAGAGATCCGTCGCCGGCAGCACGAGGACGGAGATGCCGGCGTCCCGGATGCGCGCGGCGAGGGGGGCGAGCGCGTCCGGGGGAAGCGCGCCGAGCTCGGTCGCGTGGCCCACGCACACCCGCCCCTCGAAGCCACGGACCGCGGCCAGCTCCGCGACCCACCGGATGTGCAGGTGCTCGGGCTCGTCCGCGAAGTCGAGGTGGAAGTCGACGTCCCGGTCGAACTCACGGGCCAGGTCGAAGACGAGCTCGACGTGGGCGCGCGCGTCCGTGTCGTTGTAGGGCACGCCGCCGACCGCCTCGCCGCCCATCCGGAGCGCCTGCCGCATGAGCGTCTCGGTCCCCGGCGCCTTGAAGATGCCTTCCTGGGGGAAGACGCAGAGCTGGAGATCGATCGCCGCGGCGTACTCCCGGCGAACGGCCAGCATCGCCTCCATCCCCTTGAGGCCCACGATGGGGTCCACCTCGACGTGGGTCCGCATGGCGGTGGTGCCGTGGCGGATCGCCATGTCGAGCGCCCGCCGGGCCCGCGCCGCGATGTCCTCGACGGTGAACGCGCGCTTGGCTTCGGCCGTCCGGCTGATGGCCTCCGAGACGGTCGCCGCCCCCGGGACCCGGGCGAGGAGCGCCTTGTCGAGGTGGAAGTGCGCCTCCACGAGCCCCGGGATCACGAGCCGGCCCTGGGCCGCGATCTCCCGAGCGTCCCCGACCGGGAGTCGCGGCTCGAGCCGCCGGATCCGCCCTCCCGCGATCCCGATGTCGACGAGCCCCTCGCGGTCCGGGAGCCGCGCGCCCCGGACGATCAGCTCCACGACCGCGCGCTCTCTCCCGCGCTCGCCGCGGGTCCGGCCGCGTCCGCGCGGGTCCGGCCCAGGTAGGCGCGCGCCACCCGCGGGTCTCGCAGGAGCGCCTCGGCCCGGTCCGCCACGACGATCCGCCCGTGCTCGAGGACGTAGCCGCGGTCGGCGATGCCGAGCGCCACCTCCGCCATCTGCTCGACGACGAGGAGGGTGAGGCCTTCCGCCCGCAAGCCCGCCAGCGCGGCGAACAGCTCGCGGACCAGGCGCGGCGCCAGACCGAGCGAGGGCTCGTCGAGGAGCAGCAGACGCGGCCGCGCCATCAGGCCCCGCGCGATCGCCAGCATCTGCTGCTCGCCGCCCGAGAGCGTGCCGGCGAGCTGACGCTGGCGGGCTCGCAGGACGGGAAAGCGGTCGAGCTCGCGCTGGAGGTCGGCCGCCACGTCGCCGTCCGCGCGCCCGTAGGCGCCGAGCCGCAGGTTGTCGAGCACGGTCTGATCGGGGAAGACCAGGCGGCCTTCCGGCACGAGCGCGATCCCGTGCCGGGCGATCCAGTGAGCGGGACGCCCGCCGATCTCCCGGCCCTCGAAGCGGATGGAGCCCCGGCGCGGCGGCAGGAGGCCCGCGATCGTCTTGAGGGTCGTCGTCTTGCCGGCGCCGTTGGCGCCGATGACGACGGCGAGCTCGCCGCGGGCCACGGCGAAGGAGATGCCGCTCAGGATCTCCATCCGACCGTACCCCGCCGCGAGGTCCGCGACCGCGAGGAACGCCGGGCCGGCGGCCACGCCGCTCACGCCGCCGCCACGCCGAGGAACGCCTCCACCACCGCGGGATCGCGCTGGACCTCCGCGGGCGGACCCTCGGCGATCTTCCGTCCGTGGTTGAGGACGGTCACGCGGTCGGAGACCCCCATGACGAGCCCCATGTGGTGACCGACCAGCAGCACGGCGATTCCGGCGGCGCGGATCCGGCCGATGAGCTCGGCCAGCGCGTCGATCTCGGGGTGGGCCAGGCCCGCCGCCGGCTCGTCGAGGAGCAGCACGGCCGGCCGCGTCGCCAGGGCCCGGGCGATCTCGACGAGGCGCTTTCTGCCGAAGGGCAGGTTCCGCGCCGGCTCCTCGGGGTCGCCCGGATAGCCGACGAAGGCGAGCAGGCCGAGCGCCTCGGCGCGGAGACGCCGCTCGCGCGCGGCCACCGACGGGGCGCCCGCGAGCGCGGGCCCCAGCCTGCCGAGCCGGGCGCCGACCAGGCCCACCGCGACGTTCTCGAGGACCGTCATCGCCTCGAAGAGCTGGGTCGTCTGGAAGGTCCGCCCGATCCCCGCCCGGGCGATCCGATGGGGCGGCCGGCCCTCCAGGGGCTCCGCGCCGAAGCGGATCGCGCCGGCGCCGGGCCGGTAGAAGCCGCTCAGGAGGTTCAGGAGCGTCGTCTTGCCGGCGCCGTTCGGGCCGATGAGCCCGTGCACCGCCCCCGGGACGAGGGTGAGGTCGGCGTCCGCCAGCGCCACGATCCCCCCGAAGCGCATGGCCAGGCCCCTCGCCTCGAGCGCCGCCGTCGCGGGCGAGGCGGCGGCGCGCCACGGCTCGGCGACGACCGACGGGCTGGCCGCCGGGCCGCGGCGCCGGCGCCGGGCCACGGCGCCGGCCACGCCGTCGGGGAGGAAGTAGATGCTGCCGAGGAGGAGCACGCCGTAGAGGGTGAGCCGGTAGTCGGCCACCCCGTGCAGGAGCTCGGGGAGGACGATCAGGACGACCGCGCCGACGACGGGGCCGGCCACGCGACCGAGCCCGCCGAAGAGGACGACGAGCAGGAAGAGGATCGACGTCTGGAGTGTGAAGCTGTCGGGGCTGACGAAGCCGGCCAGGAAGGCGTAGAGGCATCCGGCGGCGCCGGCGAACGCCGCGCTGAGGGTGAACGCGATGGTCCGGACCAGGTAGGGGTTCAGGCCGACCGATTCCGCGGCGATCTCGCTCTCCCGGACCGCGACGAGCGCGCGCCCCCACGGGGACCGCTTCAGGTTCCGCGCGAGCACGAGGCTCAGCAGGACGGCGAGGCCGACGACGTAGTAGTAGCGCGGAAGCGTGAGCGAGACGGCGGCGAGCCGCGGTCGCGGGATGTCGGCGATGCCGCCGAATCCCCGGGTGAGCGCGTCCCACTCGATCAGGGCATGCTCGACGATGATGCCGAAGGCGATGGTGACCATCGCCAGGTAGGGACCGCTCACGCGCAGGGAGGCGACGGCGAGGACGGCGCCGACGGCCGCGCCGAGCGCCGTGGCGATCGGCAGCGCGACCCAGAAGCCGAGCCCGGCGCGCGTCGCGAGGATCGCCCCCGCGTAGGCGCCGATGGCGTAGAGGCCGGCGTGGCCCAGCGACACCTGCCCGGAGAGCCCGGCGAGGACGTTGAGCCCGGTGGCGACGACGATGGTGATCCCGATCAGCATCGCGATGAACAGGTAGTAGGTGTTGGCGGTCAGGAGCGGGACGAGCGCGGCGGCGAGGACCCCGGCGCCGGTCGCGGCGAGCCCCAGGCGATCCACGCCTACACCCGGCGGAGCGCGGGCGTGCCGAACAGGCCCCAGGGCCGCGCCAGGAGGACCACGACCACCAGCCCGAAGCCCAGGATCTCCCGGACGCCGGTCCCGAGGTAGCCCGCGACGATCGCCTCGAAGACCCCGTAGAGGATCCCCGCCACGAGGATGCCGCGGGCGCTCTCGATCCCGCCGATGATGGCGACGGCGAAGGCCTTGAGGCCGATCGTGGTCCCCATGGTGGCCGAGACGTTGAGCAGCGGCGCCAGGAGGATCCCCGCCGCCCCGGCCAGCATCGAGCTGAGGGCGTACGCGGCGGCGATCGTGCGGTTCACGTCGATGCCCATGAGGGCGGCGGCGTCGTGGCTGAAGGCGACCGCGCGGAGCGCCTTGCCATGGAGCGTGCGACGGAACGCGAGCTCGACGCCCCCCATGAGGGCGAGCCCGGCCAGCGGCACGAGCAGCTCCTGCGGATAGACGCCCGCCCCCAGGACCGTCCACGGCCGGACCGTCAGGCGTGACGGGAACGCACGCGCGTCCTTCCCGAAGGTGAGCATGGCGACGTTTTCCGCGATGATCCCCAGGGCGATCGTGCTCAGGAGCCAGGCCAGCGAGGAGGCACGGAGGAAGGGGCGCACGGCCAGGCGCTCCACGACGAGACCGAGGGCGGCGAGCGCCAGCAGGCTCACGAGGACGGCGGGCAGGAGCGGCCAGCCCGCGCCGACGTGGAGGACGTAGGCGGCGACCGCGCCGACCATCACGGACTGGCCCTGGGAGAAGTTGACGGTGCGGCTCGTCGCGTAGGTGATGTTGTAGCCGAGCGCGACGAGGCTGTACATGCTGCCGAGGGCGAGGCCGCTCAGGAGGAGCTGGGCCAGCATGCGGGCTCGCGGTCCACGCCGGAGGGGGCCCGCGCGGCCCGGCGCCGGTGGACCGCCGTGGTCGTCCGCGCGCCTACTTCGCGCTCACGGGGACGATGCGGGCCTGCCGCCAGGTCACCAGGATGTAGTCGTTCTCGGTGAGGGCGTCGTGCTCCTCGGACGTGAACGGCCGCCGGTAGGTCTTGATGAGCCCGCGGTGCTCGCCCAGGTTCTCGAGGGCGTCCCGCACTTCCCGGCCGTCCGTCGTCCCCGCCTTCTCGATGGCCAGGGCGAGGAGGTGCATCGCGTCGTAGGCGTTCGCCGTGCCGACGGGCGCCAGGATCTCCTCGGGGCCCTTGAGGCCGTACTTGGCCCGGAGCGCGGCGATCACGCGCTCGCCGACCTCGCTCTGCTTCCCGAAGAAGCTGTAGGTCTGGACGAAGACCACGGACTCGGCGAGCTCCCCCGTCAGCTCGGGGAAGCGCCCGCCGCTGATGCCCCAGTGGGAGACCGTGGGCACCTCCCAGCCGATCTTCGCCTTGCTCCTCACCACCTGCGCGCCCTCCGGCGCGTTGGCGATCATGACGAGCGCGTCCGCGCCGGCCTGGCGCAAGCGGAGGAGCTGGGGGCTCATGTCCGGATCGTTCCAGTTGAACTTCTCGAAGCCCGCCGGCTGGACGCCGGCCTTGGCGAACCACTTCGTCAGCCCCTCCTGGTTGCTCGCGCCCCAGGGGGTGTTCTCCAGGATCACCCCGGGCTTCTGCTTCCGGAGCGCCTCGATGACGTGGCGCGCCAGGAACTTGTCCACGAGATCGTCGTTCGCGGAGACCCGGAACATGTAGTTCGGCTGCCGGCCGTTCCGCGTGATCGCCGTGGCGGCCGCCCACGTGCCGACGTAGGGGACCCGGAGCTCGTGGAAGAC
Source organism: Candidatus Rokuibacteriota bacterium (assembly GCA_044866005.1). Taxonomy (GTDB): domain Bacteria; phylum Methylomirabilota; class Methylomirabilia; order Rokubacteriales; family DASRDR01; genus JBIOTN01. The sequence goes on from JBIOTN010000078.1 coordinate 46,019, forward strand.
CGGCAGCATGGCGAGGCCGACCGGCGAGTGGAGACCGCCGAAGACGGCCACGGCCTTCTCCCGCTCGATCACGTCGCGGGCGGCCGTGACGCCCTTCGAGGGGTTTCCCTCCTCGTCGCGGATGACCAGCTGGACGTGGCGTCCCCCCAGGAGGCCGCCCCTGGCGTTGAGCTCGTCGATCGCGACCGTGAGCCCGCGCTTGATCGCCTCGCCGGACAGGGCCGAGCCGCCCGACATCGCCGCGACGAGCGCGACCGTGATGGGAGCCTTGGCCTGCGCCCCGGCGACGGGCGGCATCGAGACGGCCACGGTCAGGGCGAGGACGGTGCCGAGGAGAGCGCGGCGACGCATGGGGCCTCCTTCCGGGGTGGGCCACGCGATGAGCCGACCGGCCCATCGGCGGCAGGCGGAATCTGGCCGGATTCTACAGGCGCGCCGTCACGTGGACAAGCACCCTTCCGAGACCCCCCGAAGGGTTATCGGCCCGGAGGCGTGATCAGGAGCGTCCAGGCGCGCCTGCGTCCCCAGCTACGGTCGAACTCGGCGTAGGAGACCACGCGGTAGGGGGTCGGCCCCGAGTGCAGGACGACGGCCCCGGCCTGGTCGTCGTAGCCGATGAGCACGGCGAAGTGCGGGACCCGGTAGGCGCCGAGGCCCAGCTCCTGGAAGACGATCAGCGGGTGACCGCGCCGCAGCTCCGCCCTGGCCTGGTCCAGCGTGCCGGCGAACGAGCGGGCCTGGAAGCCGCGGCGGCGCGCGTAGAACTCGAGGTCGAGGTTCAGGGTCCCCCGGACCGATGGCAGGTAGATGGCGCGCGCGATCTCGTCCTGCCCGACGGCAGTCCCGTAGTGCTGGAGAACCATGGCCAGCGCCGCTGGCCCGCACTGATACTCCTCCTGCGCGATGAACGGCACGGTCGCGATGAGGTGGCCGTGGCCGCCGGCCACGTCGGCGCGGATCGTGTCGAGGGCGGGGCGCGCGCAGCCGAGCG
>JBIOTN010000079.1:0-49126 GCA_044866005.1 Candidatus Rokuibacteriota bacterium
CGACCCACACCCACAGGGGGGCCGGCGTGATGCCGAACTTGTTGAAGAAGCCGACGTAGCCCTCCCAGGGGAACCCGTAGAAGGCGGGACCGAACAGCTTCTGCGCCCCGTGCATGACGAAGATGAATGCCACGAAGAGCTGAAGGAGCAGGTGGCCCCACTTGCCGAGTCCGTCGAGCAGCTGCGCCATCCTGGGTTCCCTCCCCACCCGGACGATCCGCCCGGGCCGTCAGCGCTTCCGCAACTCCACGCGGACCGACAGGCGGCCGATCCGCTCGATCTCCATCACGACCTCGTCGCCGGCCTTGAGGGGTCCCACCCCGTCCGGCGTGCCGGTGGAGAGGAGGTCCCCCGGGTGGAGGGTCATGACGGCCGACGCGTACGCGATCAGCCGGGGAACGTTCCAGATCATGTCCCGGGTGTTGCCGTCCTGGCGGCGCTCGCCGTTGACCCAGAGCTGGAGCTGGAGGGCGTGCGGGTCGGGGATCTCGTCGGCCGTCACGAGGGCCGGCCCGACCGGCGTGAAGGTGTCGAACGACTTCCGGGTCGAGCGGTCCTCGTCCCCGCGCACCGTGATGTCCATCACGCCCGTGTAGCCGAAGACGTACCGCAGGGCCTCGGCCTCACGCACGTCGCGCGCGGTCCGACCGATCACCACGCCCAGCTCCACCTCGTGGTCGGTGCGCCGGTCGGGGAACGGCAGCTCGACGGTCGCGCCGGGACCCACCACCGACGAGGGGGCCTTGAGGAAGAGGCCGTACCGCTCGATGGCGTGGAGCTCGCCCTTGACCAGCGGGCGCATCTCCTCGATGTGGAGCCGGTAGTTGACGGGCGCCGCGATGACCTTGGTGGGGAAGACGACCGGCGCCGCCAGCCGCACGTCCGCGAGCGGCACGCCGGGGCGACCACGGAGCGCCTCTTCCAGGCGCGGGCGCAGCCGGTCGAACGTGGCGATCAGGCGGAGCAGGAAGACCGGCGGCCAGTCCGGGCGGCCGGCGCCGGCGAGATCGCTCACGTCGGTCACCGCGCCGTCGCGGAGGAGGCCGAGCCGGTTGTCGTCGAAGACCACGAGCCTCATGAAAAGGGCCTCCGCCCGTCGTCCGGCCCCGGCTCCCGGGAGCGGGGCCCCGTCTCAGCCTTCGAAGCGTCGCGTGATCGGCTGGTGCCCGTCGTGCTCGGCGTACGCCTGCTCGCGATAGAGCCCCAGCGCCTGCATGACGGGCGTGTCCTGGACCGAGAAGAGGATCGCGCCCGGTCCGCCCGGGCCTTCCACGCTGGCGTGCTCGTGCCAGGTCCAGCTCGGGACCACGAAGAGGTCGCCCTGGCGCCAGTCGAAGCGCTGGCCGTCGATGACGCTCTGGCCGTGCCCCTCGAACGCCAGGTAGACGGCGCTGCCGGTATGCCGGTGGGCCCGGGTCCGGACGCCGGGCCGGAGGAGCTGGATCCCGCAGGCGAGGGTCGGCATGAGGGGCCCCCCGGTGTGCGGGTTGATGTATTCGAGCGCCACGTCGTCGAAGGGGCTCGCCTCCGCCGTCGCCAGGCGGCGGAGCGCCTCCTCCGTCTGGGCCCACTTGTAGTTCAGGAGCGGCGAATGCGGGCCGACCCGGCGCTCCCAGCTCGGCCGGAGCTGGCCGATGCCGAAGCGGCGCTCGGAGTCCCCGGCCGGGCGCTCGAGCGGCTGCGCGTCGGCCGGGAACGGCTCGAAGAAGGTCGCCTCCATCTCGGCGACCAGCGGCAGGTCGAGCCCGTCGAGCCAGATCATCGGCTCGTCGGTCTCGTTGCCGTGATCGTGCCAGGTCCAGGGCGGCGTCAGGACGAGGTCGCCGCGCGCCATCACGCACTTGTCGCCGTCGACGGTGGTGAAGGCGCCCCGGCCCTCGAGGACGAAGCGGATCGCCGCGGGGGAGTGCCGGTGGGCCGGGGCGACCTCCCGCGGCAGCAGGTACTGGAACCCGGCCCACAGCGTGTGGGTCGCGCCGTAGCGCGCCGGCAGGCCGGGGTTGATGAAGCCGAGGACCCGGCGCTCCGCGCCCCGGGAGAGCGGCGCCAGCTCGCCAGCCCGCTTGACGAGCGGCAGCAGCGTCTCCCAGCGCCAGAGGTGCGGGACCGCGCGGCTCTTCGGCTCGCGGGGCAGCAGGTTCGAGGTGACGTTCCAGAGCGCGACCAGGTGCTGGCGCTCCAGCTCGCGGTAGAACGCCTGGGCCTCGGCGGTCGGCGTGGTCGTGGCGGTGGGTCGACTCTCCATGGTCTCTCGCCTCAGCGGAAGTGCGGCATCACGTGGCGGGCGAACAGCTCGATGCTCCGGCGCGCCTTCGCCTTCTCCATCATGCCGAAGTTGATCTGGAAGCTCGGGTAGACCTCACCGAACGTCTCCCGGATGTAGGTGAGCTGCCGGGCCACGTCGTCGGGATCGCCGATGATGGCGCGCGTCTCGTCCAGCACGCGCTCGAAGGTGATGTCGTTCAGCATCTGCTCGAGCGCCGAGTAGGGCTTGTACTGGCCGGACTGCCGTCCCGTCCACGATTTGGCCGAGGCGCGGAAGTTCCGGAGGTACTGCTCCATGTAGGGCCGGCACTCCTCGCGCGCCTGCCGCCGGGTGGGCGCCACGTAGAGGTGGAGGACCATCATGACCTCGCCCGGCCCCTTCCGCGCCTCGTGCCCGTGCTCGCGATAGTGCCGGCGATAGAGCTGGAGCTTCTCCGCCAGCTCGTGGTGCTCGCCGAGGTACGGGACCACCATCATGTTGTAGCCGCGCTGGCCCGTCCACACGAACGATTCCGGGCTCACGACGGCGGCGATCCAGATGGGCGGATGGGGCTGCTGGGTCGGGCGCGGCAGGGAGGTCACGTCCCGGAAGCGGTGGAACTTCCCCTCGAACGTGACGTACTCCTCGGTCCACAGGCGGGTGAGCGCGTCGATCCCCTCCTCGAACCGGGCGCGGCTCTCCTCCATCGAGACGCCGAAGGCGTCGAACTCGTAGGGAAGGAAGGCGCGCGCGATCCCCGCGTCCAGGCGGCCGCCGCTGATCGCGTCGAGCATGGTGAGCTGGCCGGCGAGCTTGAGGGGATGGTTGAACACCGGCAGCACGGCGCCCGTCACGAGCCGCATGCGCCGGGCGCGCTGGCTGCAGGCCGCCAGGAAGAGGCAGGGGTCCGGGCTGTAGCCGCCGTAGGAGGTGAAGTAGTGCTCCACGATCTTCACGCTGTCGTAGCCGAGGTCGTCGGCCTCTTCCGCCAGGTCGAGGACGTCGGCGAAGTACTGCTGGCCGGAGACCCGGTCGGGGTGGGCGTCCGGGAAGTAGTCGATCCCGAACTTCATGAGATCCTCCGCCGCGCCGAGGGGGCCGCCCGCATGGGGCGCCGCGCGCGATGGCTCGGCCGGCCGAACGCCGCCAAGCGGAAGGCTCGGAGCGGGGGCGCCCCGAGCGGACTCTGTGGTGCAAAAAAGCTTAGCGTGGGAGGCGGAATCGGGTCAAGGACGGCCGGGCCGCCGCGCCGGCGCGAGCGGTCGAGCCCGCGCCGACCCATTGGCTCCTGTCGGACCGTGGTGCCGCGATCGCCGCTTTTGCTCGGGGCCGAGGGCTCTGGTACACTGCAACGTGCCGTTTTTCCTCGCGGAAGGAAGCGCATAGGATCCCGGTGGGCCTCCCGGACTTCAAATCCGGTGTCGGGCTCTAGACAAGCTCGAGGTGGGTTCGACTCCCACGCGCTTCCGCCACCTGGTAGGGAGGGCTGGATGACCAAGGTCGGGAAGGGTGCGAAGGGCTCGGGGCGCGTCGGCGCGAAGCCGCCGCGAAGCGCGGTCGGCGCGCTCACGCGCCGGCAGCGCCGGCGGCTCGGCTGGGCCGCGGCGGCGCTGGGCGCGCTCCTCGTCGTCGCCGCGGGCGGCTGGCTGTACGCCCGGACGCGGCCCGCGCCGGGGGAGTTCGTGCCGAGCCTCGGGAACGCCCACATCCAGAGCCCCGACTCGCCGCACGAGCCGTACAACTCGGAGCCGCCGACCTCGGGCGCGCATCTCCCGTACATCGCGCCGTGGGGCGTTCACACCCGGGCGATCCCGAAGGAGCTCCAGGTCCACAACCTCGAGGACGGCGGGGTGGTCGTGAACTACCGGCCGACCTGCGCCGACCAGGTGCTGGAGGCGCTCAAGACGATCGTCGCGCGCTACGCCGACCACGTGCTCCTGGCCCCGTATCCGGGGCTCGACCGCTGCATCGCGCTGACCGCGTGGACGCGGATCGAGAAGCTCGATGCCGTGGACGAGCGCCGGATCGTCCGCTTCATCGACGCCTACCGCGGCATCGACCACCACGCGCGCTGACCGATGGGCCGTCTCGCTCGCGCGTCGCACCTGCTCGCGCTCGTCCTGCTCGGTCTCGGCGCGTGCGGCCGGCCCTACGTGGCGCCGCTCCTGCCCGGCCCGTATCGGGAGCGGATCGACGCGCCCTACGACGCGGTCTGGCGGGCGCTCGTCCGGGCGCTGGCGCGCGAGAACGTCCAGGTGCGGGCGATCGCGCGGGACTCGGGGGTGATCGCGTCCGAGGCGGTGCCCACGACGATCGGCCTCTACGCCGATTGCGGGCGCTACGGTGAGCAGCGCGTCGAGGGGGACGCCCAGGTGGCGTACACGATCTTCGTGGAGGCGCTGACGCCGAGCGAGACAGCCGTCCAGGTCAACACGCGGATGCGGACCGACCGGTACGCGCGAGGGAACGGGACCCCGAAGGCCCGGCCGCCCTTGGCCTGCGCCTCCACCGGCCGCTGGGAGGCGAACCTGCTCGACACCGTGCGCGCGCTCCTCCGGCCCTGAGATGGCCGGTCCGGACGCCTGGGAGACGATCCGGTCGCGCGTGGCGGCCCTCATCGCGCGCCGCGAGGCCGTGCTCGACGAGACCGCGGTCGCCTGGGCGCGCTTCGCCCGCCGGCAGGGCTGGACCCGGAGCGACGTCGAGTGTCTGTGGGAAGGGCTGACCGAAGACCTGGTGCGCCGTTACGCCGCGGCGACCTCCGCCCACACCGCGGAGGACGTCGTGACCACGATGGCCGCCCTCCGGACGAAGATCGTCGCGGCCCTCGAGGATCCCGGAGCCGACCCGTGAGCGAGCCGACCCTCGCGGGGCTCCGCCGGGCGCGGCTGCGGGCGCTCCCCTCGGTGGACGAGGTCCTGCGCGAGCTCGACGGGCAGGAGACCGTGCCGCGGCCGCGGGTGGTCGAGGCGGTCCGCGCACTGCTCGACGAGTGCCGGCGGGCGGTCCTCGCGGCGGGGAGCCCGGAAGAGCTCGGGCGGCTCGCCCTCGAGCCGCCCGCGCTCCGGGCACGGCTCGAGGCACGGCTCGTCGAGGCGGCGGCCTGGCGCCTCGACCGCCTGGTCAACGCGACGGGGGTGGTGCTCCACACCAACCTCGGCCGCGCGCCGCTCTCGGACGCCGCCCTGGAGCGCCTGACCGTCGTCGGGCGGCACTACTCGAACCTCGAGCTGGACGTCCCCACCAAGGAGCGGGGATCCCGCTACAGCCACGTGGACCCGCTCCTCTGCCGCCTCACGGGCGCCGAGGCCTCGCTCGTGGTGAACAACAACGCCGCCGCGGTCCTCCTCGCCCTCGAGTCGCTGGCGCGCGGGCGCGAGGTGGTCGTCTCGCGCGGCGAGCTGATCGAGATCGGCGGGGCCTTCCGGATCCCCGACATCATGGCGCGCTCGGGCGCGCGCCTCGTCGAGGTAGGGACCACGAACCGGACGCGGGTCGCCGACTACGCCGACGCGGTCGGGCCCGAGACGGCGCTGCTCCTGAAGGTCCACCCCTCGAACTACCGGATCGTCGGCTTCACGGAGACGGTCACGACCGCCGAGCTCGCGGAGCTCGGCCGCGCTCGGGGCGTGGCCGTGATGGAGGACCTCGGCTCGGGCTCCTTCGTCGACCTGCGCCCCCATGGCTTCCCGCACGAGCCGACGGCGCCCGAGACCGTCGCGGCCGGCGCCGATCTCGTCACCTTTTCCGGCGACAAGCTTCTCGGAGGGCCCCAGGCGGGGATCGTCGTGGGGCGCCGCGCCCTGGTGGAGCGGCTGCGCAAGAACCCGCTGAACCGCGCGCTTCGCATCGACAAGCTCACGCTGGCCGCGCTCGAGGCCACGCTCCGCGCCTACGAGGACCCCGCGCGCGCCCTGCGCGAGCTGCCGACGCTTCGCATGCTGACCGAGCCCGAGGCGGCGGTGCGCCGCCGCGCCCAGCGCTGCCTCCGGAGCCTGCCGGCGGCCGTTCGCGCGGCGCTGGGGGCCCGCGTGGTCAGCGAGCGGGCCCAGGTGGGGGGCGGAGCGCTGCCGCTCGTGGCGCTGCCGACGGCCGCCGTCGCCCTGGGGACCGCCGCGCACCCGCCGGAGACCCTCGACGCGCGGCTGCGCGCCCGCCGTCCGGCGGTGATCGGCCGGATCGCGGAGGACCGGCTCCTCCTCGACTTCCGGACCGTGGCGGACGACGACGTGGCCCTGGTGATCGATGCCCTCCGCGCGCTCGTCTGAGTCCGTGCGTCACGTCGTCGCCGGCACGGCCGGCCACATCGACCACGGGAAGTCCACGCTCGTCCGCGCGCTCACCGGGATCGATCCGGACCGCCTGAAGGAAGAGAAGGAGCGCGGGATCACGATCGACATCGGGTTCGCGCACCTCGATCTGGGCGACGGGCTCACGCTCGGGATCGTGGACGTCCCCGGCCACGAGCGGTTCGTCAAGAACATGCTCGCGGGCGTCGGCGGGATCGACCTCGTCATGCTCGTGATCGCGGCCGACGAGGGCGTCATGCCGCAGACCCGGGAGCACCTCGCGATCTGTCAGCTCCTGCGCGTCCGGAGCGGGCTCGTCGTCCTCACGAAGATCGACATGGCCGACCCCGACTGGCTCGAGCTGGTCCAGGAGGACGTGCGGAGCGTCCTCCGCGGGACGTTCCTCGACGGGCAGCCGATCGTGCCGGTCTCCGCGAAGACCGGCGAGGGACTCGAGGCCCTCCGCGGCCAGCTCGCCCGGCTCGCCCGCGCGGTCCCCGACCGCGGCACGGACGCGACGTTCCGGCTCCCCATCGACCGCGTCTTCACCATCCGCGGCTTCGGAACGGTCGTGACCGGCACGGTCGCCGCGGGCCAGGTCGCCCTCGAGGAGCGCGTCGAGATCTATCCGCGCGACGTCCAGGCCAAGGTGCGGGGCCTCCAGACCCATGGCCAGGCCGTGACGTCCGCCGTCGCTGGCCAGCGCACGGCGGTGAATCTCCAGGGCGTCGAGCGCGCCGCGACGGAGCGCGGCGACGTGCTCTCGCTCCCCGGGCTCCTCCGCCCGACCTTCATGCTCGACGCCACCTGCGAGCTGCTCGCCGACGCGCCCGTTCCGCTCAAAGCGCGGCAGCGCGTCCGGTTCCACATCGGGACCAGCGAGGTGATGGCGCGGGTCCACCTCCTGGACCGGGCGGAGCTGGCGCCGGGCGCCCGTGGCTACGTCCAGCTCCGGCTCGAGGCGCCCGTCGTCGCGCTTCCGCGCGACCGGTACGTGATCCGGAGCTACTCGCCGATGGTCACCATCGGCGGCGGCGAGCTCCTCGACGTGGCGCCCGCCAAGGCGCGGCGGAGCCCCGCGCTCCTGGCGCGGCTCGCGGTCCTCGAGCAGGGCGCCCCCGAGACGGTCCTGGAGGAGCACCTGGCGCGGGTCGGTGCCGGCGGCGCCCGGGTCGCGGACCTCCGCGCGCGGACGCCGTTCGGCCCGGAGGCCCTCCGCGGCCTGCTCGCCGCCCTCACCGCGCGGGGCCGGGCCCTCCTCGTCGATCGCGAGTGGTACGTCCACGCCGACGCCGCGGAGCGCCTGCGCGAGGCCACCGTCACGGCGCTCGGCGCCTTTCACGGGCGGGAGCCGCTCAAGCCGGGCATGTCGAAGGAGGAGCTCCGGACGCGCCTCGGCTCGCTGGACGAGCGGGTGTTCTTGCACCTCCTGGAGCGCTTCGTCGCCGCGGGGGCGATCGCCGTGGAAAAGGACAAGGTCCGCCTGGCGACCCATCAGGTGCGGCTCGACCCCCAGCAGCAGGCGAAGCTCTCCCAGCTCGAAGCCGAGTTCCGGAGCGCCGGGGTGGCGCCGCCCAGCCTCGAGGAAGCGTTCGCGAAGCTCCGGATGACGCGCCCCGACGACCAGGCGCTCCTCCAGGTCCTGATCGACGAGCGGCGCCTGGTCCGGATCAAGGAAGGCCTCTACTTCCACGCCGAACCGCTCCAGGCCGCCGAGGCGCGCGTGGCCGCGTTCCTGCGAGAACGGAAGGAGATCACCCCGCAGGAAATCAAGGACCTCCTGGGGATCTCGCGAAAGTACGCGATCCCGCTCCTCGAGTACCTGGACGCGCAGCGGCTCACCGTGCGCGTCGGCGACAAGCGCGTCCTGCGCTAGCTTTTCGGGGGGGTCTCGGGAGATCCCCCCGATGCCCCCCCCCCGAGGCGCCGGCGATGCCGGCGCTCGGAGAGGAACCCTGTGAGGGCTTGCGGTCGGGCGGTCGGAGGACCTGGGGGCCGACGGCATCGGCCCTGCCTCCCCCGGGGAGGCGAGATGGGCTGACTCGCCGGGGACGGGACAGGGCCTGCCTGCCCCCGACGGGGAAGGGCCGGGGAGCATCGCGAATGAAGCGGGGGGGCTTCGTGCTGGTGGTCGCCTGCGGCGCCCACTTCCTCCACGACGGCTTCTCCGACGCCCTCTACCTCTTCCTCCCGCTCTGGGCCGCCGAGTTCGGCCTGAGCTTCGCCCAGGTCGGGATCATCCGCGCGGCCTACACGGGCGGCATGGCGCTCTTCCAGCTCCCCGCCGGCGTGCTGGCGGAGGGGTGGGGCGAGCGGCGACTCCTCGGGGCGGGCACCGCGATCACCGCTGCCGGGTTCGTCGCGGCGGCAGGCGTGGGCGGCTTCGCGCCACTGCTGTCGCTGCTGCTCGTGGCCGGCCTCGGCTCGGGTGTCCAGCATCCGCTGGCCTCGTCGCTCGTCTCGCAAGCCTACGAGCGCGGCCCACGCCGAGCCGCGCTCGGGACCTACAACTTCGCCGGCGACCTCGGGAAGATCGCGGTGTCCGCGACCATGGCCGTCGCCGTGGCGGTCGTCGGCTGGCGCGCGGCGGGCGCGGCGTACGGCAGCCTCGGCCTCGTCGCGGCGCTCGGCCTCGTTCTGGCGCTCGGGCGGCTCGGCGCGGGGGACGCCCCGCGGGCGGCCGCGGGACCGGTGGCGCCCGCGGCCGGCTGGGGGATCCGCGACCGGCGGGGGTTCGGCGCGCTCTCCGCCATCGGCGTCATCGACAACGCCACCCGCAGCGGCTTCCTCACCTTCCTGCCGTTCGCGCTCCTCGCGAAGGGCGCGACCCTCACGGGCGTGGGCGGCGCCCTCGCGCTCGTCTTCGCGGGGGGCGCCACCGGGAAGTTCGTCTGCGGGCTCCTCGCGGAGCGGGTCGGCGTGATCCGGACCGTCGTGCTGACCGAGGCGGCGACGGTGGCGGGGATCTTCGCGGTGCTGCTGGCCCCCCTGCCGGCGCTGCTGGCGGTGCTCCTGCCCTTCGGCATCGCGCTCAACGGGACGTCCTCGGTGCTCTACGGGACCGTCGCCGAGCTGGTGCGACCCGAGCGGCGCTCGCGCGCCTTCGGCCTCTACTACACGCTGAGCGTGGGCGCCTCGGCCCTGGCCCCCCCCGTCTACGGCCTGGTGAGCGACGCCGCCGGCGTGCCCGCGACGCTCGGCGCCATCGGGACGGTCGGCCTCGCCGCCATCCCGCTCTGCCTGGCGCTGCGCTCCGCGGTCGCGGCGCCGGGCGGCGCCCGGGCGGGCCGCTGGATTTGACACCCCTCCGGCCCGGGCGTAAGGTAAGGGCACTCGCATCTCGTCGCGCCCCGCGCGCGCGATCGGACAGGGGGTCCGCATGTTCGGGATCGGCTACCAGGAGCTGATGATCATCCTCGTCATCGTCCTGCTCCTGTTCGGGGCGCAGAAGCTCCCCGAGCTGGCGCGGGGCCTCGGCAAGAGCGTCTCGGAGTTCAAGAAGGGCCAGGCCGAAGACGAGCCCATGAAGTCGGAGAAGACCACGGAAGACAAGAAGAGCGTCTGATCCCCGCCTCCTCCGGGCCCTTCCGGGTCCGCCGCCCGTGCCGGGCGGCCGCTCCTCGTCGCTCCCGCGTGCTATAGTCGAGCTGGAGCCGCCCCGCGGCCCCGCCCTCGCGTCGAATGCCGAAGACCGACCTCGGCCTCGCCCTCCTCCTCGCCGGCCTGACCACGCTCAGCCGCGTCCCGTTTCGCGCGCGCCTCCTGCCGAGCTGGGACGCGATCCAGTTCGCGCTCGCGCTGCGGGAGTACGACGTGGTCAAGCACCAGCCGCATCCGCCCGGCTACATCCTCTACGTGGTCCTCGCCCGCGGCCTCGACGCGCTGCTCGGCGATCCGACGGCGGCCCTCACGTGGCTGGCGGTCGCGGCGAGCGGGATCACGGTCTTCCTCGTGTACCGGCTCGCCTGGATGCTCTACGACCGCCCGACCGCCGTCGTCGCCGCCGTCGGCCTCGCGGCGAGCCCGCTGTTCTGGTACTACGGCCTGCTGGGGCTCCCCTATGCGACCGAGGCCGCGCTCGTGACGGCGGTCGCCGCGCTGACCTGGCCGGTGCGCGCCGGCCGCGCGTCGTTCGCGGGCTGGTCGGCCCTCGCGCTGGCGCTGGGCGGGGGCCTTCGGCAGTCGCTCCTCGTCCTCCTCTGTCCCTTGTGGCTCGGGATGGTGTGGGCGGGGCTGCGCCGCTGGCGGCCCGTGCTGAGCGGTCTCGCGGTGATCGCGGCAGTCAGCGCCGCGTGGTTCGTCCCGATGGTGCTCCTCACGGGCGGCCTCGGCCGGTACGTGGGGGCCGCGCTCGAGCTGTTCGATTCGACGGTGCGGGCGACGACGCTCGCCGGCGAGTGGCGCATCAACGCGGTGGGCCTGGCCGAGGCGCTGGTCCTCGGGCTCGGCCTCCTCCTGCCCGCGCTGGCGTGGCGGGTCGCGCGGGGCGTGGCGAGGCCCCGGCACTGGGGCGCCCGTGCCTGGTTCTTCGCGGCGTGGATCGTGCCGCCGCTCGTCGTCTACATCGCCGTCCACTTCGGTCAGCCCGGCTATCTCCTCGCGGTGCTGCCGGCGCTCCACATCCTCGCCGCGCGCGGGCTCGTCGGGGCGGGCGGCCGCCTGGCGGCCGCGTGGCGGCGGCCCGCCTGGCGCGGCGCCCTCCTGGCGTTCGTGCTCGCCGGGATTACGCTCGCACACACCGCCTTCTTCGCCCTGAGCGGGCCCATCGACGTGCGCGACGTGCTGGCCGCGCGGCCCGAGACGCACAGCCTCGCCATGGCGCTCCGCGGCCGGTACCGCTTCCGGCTCTGGCCCCACACCGCCGGCGGCCTGCGCGAGCAGGAGCAGGTCATCGCCGCGTACGTCGAGGGGATCCGGCGCGGGTTCGACCCCGCCGAGACCCTGCTCGTCACCGAGCTCGGGAACCCGCGCTCCTATCCGTGGTTCCGTCACGTCATGTACTACCTGCCGGAGTACGCGACCTATCACCTCCGCCTCGGCGGGTACTCGCCCGGGTACCTCTCCTCCCGGCAGGCCGAGGCCATGGCCACGCTCCGCGGGTCGGAGATCCTGCTGCCGCCGCACGCGCGGCGACTGGTCTGGGTGGTGGACTACTGGAACCCCCAGATCCGGCGCCCGCCCGGGCTCGTCGAGCGCCCGCTGCCCCACGGGCGCTGGCTGTACGTGCTCGACCTCGGCCGCCGGACGGTGGAGCACGCGGGGTACCGCCTGACGCCCTTGGCCGCGGTCGCGCGGCTCCGGTAGCGCCGGCCGATGCCCGTCGCCGCGGGGCGTCCTGCATCAGGGCTGGAACGCGCTCGGCGTGTGGCCTCGCGGCCGTTCCAGCCTCCGGGGTCGTCGGCACGCCTCAGCCTCGGGGGGGTCCCGTGCGAGGTCTAGCTCGGGACGGGGCGATCATCGTCGCTGCGGGCGTCGGCGCGCTCCTCCTCTTCGTCGCCGCGGAACGCCGGATCGCGGGCACGCTCGGCTTGCCGCTCGACGACAGCTGGATCCACCTCCGCTTCGCGGAGAACCTCGCCTCGGGACGCGGCTTCGGGATCAACCCCGGCGTGCCGGTCGCGGGCTCGACCGCGCCGCTCTGGACGCTCCTCCTCGCCGGCGCCCTGGCGCTCGGCCTGCCCGCGCTGCTCGCCGCCAAGCTGCTCGGCATCCTCTGCTACGGGACGACCGCCCTGCTCACGCGCCGGCTGGCGCTCGCCCTGGGGCTCGGCGGCGGCCTCGCGCTGGCCGCCGGTCTGGGGGCGGCGGGGCTGGCGCGCCTCTGCTGGGGCGCGCTGTCTGGAATGGAAGTCCCGCTCGCGGCGGCCCTGGTCGCCGGGGCGGCCCTCCTCGCCGCGCGCCGGCGACCGCTGGCGGCGGCGGCGGCGCTCGGGTGCGCGACGCTGGCCCGCCCCGAGGCCGCGCTGCTCCTCGTCCTCCACCTCGCCGGGGCGGGCCGCCTCCGGGCCGCGGGCGCGCGCGGCGCCGTCGCCCTCCTCGTCCTCCTGCCGGCCCTCCTCTTCAATGTCGCGACGGTGGGCCGGCTGGTCCCCGCCACCGCGGCCGCCAAGGTCGAGGGGGGGCTGCTCGGCCGGCTGGAGGGGGTCGCCGAGCCCTGGAGCGCCACGGCGGCCCGCGCGGGGGCCTACACGGTCGAGTGGGCGGCGCAGCTCGTCCAGGATCACCCGGCGCTGCCGGTCCTGGTGCTCGGGGGCCTCGTCCTCCTGCGGTGGAGTCCGGTCGGCTGGCTCGCCGGGGCGCTCCTCCTCCACCCGCTGGTCGTCGCCCTCGTCGCGCCGTACGGCGGCCCCGCCTTCCAGACCGGGCGCTACTCCGCCCATCTCTTGCCGCTCGCCGTCGTGCTCGCCGTCGCGGCGCTCGGCCGGCTCGCCGCCGCGCTGCCGGCCCGCCGGCCGCTGCGCGCGGCCTTCTGGGCGCTGGCGGCGCTCCCACTGGTCCTCGCCCTCGGCCCGGCCAGCCAGAGGTACGCCTGGGGCGTCCAGAACATCGAGGCCATGCAGGTCGGGCTCGGGCGCTGGGTCGCGCGGCACACGCCGCCCGGCGCGCAGGTCGGCGTGAACGACGTCGGCGCGATCGCCTACTTCGGCGACCGGCCGATCCTCGACCTCATGGGGCTCGCGACGCCCGACATCCTCCCCTACCGACGCCAGGGGCCGGCCGGCGTCCTCCGCTACCTCGAGCAGCGGTGCCCGGACTATCTCGTCATCTTTCCCGAGTGGTTCCCGACGCTCGCCGCGCGCGCCGACCTCTTCCGGCCGCTGACGCGCGTTCGCCTCGCGCGGAACGTCGTGGCGGGCGCCGACGAGATGGTGGTCTACGAGACGGTCTGGAACCGGTGGGCCCGCACCCCCACCGCGTGTCCCGGCCGCGCCGGCGCGCCCGATGGCGGCGCCGTTTCTTGACACAAATGCGCGTGGATGCTAGGTTTTGAGCACTGCGCGCCGGGGCTGCCGGCGCGCATCCTTTTAGGCGGAGCGCGCGCACGCATGGACTACAAGGCGACCCTCAACCTGCCGCGGACGGACTTCCCGATGCGGGCGAACCTGGCCCAGCGGGAGCCCGAGCTCCTCCGCCGCTGGGACGCGCTCGACATCTACGGGCAGCTCCGGCAACGCGCCGCCGGGCTCCGCCGCCCCCTCTGGATCCTCCACGACGGGCCTCCGTATGCCAACGGCCACATCCACATGGGGACCGCGCTCAACAAGGTCCTCAAGGACCTGGTCGTCAAGTCCAAGACCATGCTCGGCCGCAACGCGGTGTACGTCCCCGGCTGGGACTGCCACGGGCTGCCCATCGAGCACCAGGTCGACAAGGAGCTCGGCCTGGACCGCGCGGCCGGCGACGTGCGCCGCGCGATGGACCCCATCGAGAAGCGCCGGCGCTGCCGGGAGTACGCGCGGCGGTTCATCGACATCCAGCGCGAGGAGTTCCGCCGCCTCGGGGTCTTCGGCGACTGGCGCCAGCCCTACCTCACGATGGCGCCCGCCTATCAGGCGACGATCGTCCGCGAGTTCGGCCGCTTCGTCGGCAAGGGGATCGTCTACAAGGGACTCAAGCCGGTTCACTGGTGCATGTACTGCAAGACCGCCCTGGCCCAGGCCGAGGTCGAGTACGAGGAGGAGCAGGCGCCCTCCGTCTACGTGAAGTTCCCCCTCGTCGCGCCACCGCGGGAGCTCCGCGACGCGCCCAGGCCCTCGCTCGTCATCTGGACGACGACGCCGTGGACGCTCCCCGCGAACCTGGCCGTGGCCGTGCAGCCGGGCGAGGACTACGTCGGCCTGGCCACGGACGGCGAGACGCTCGTCGTCGCCAAGAGCCTCGCCGACCCGTTCGCGAAGCTGGCGAAGCTCCGCGACGTACGCCGGCTCGGCACGCTGCCGGGCGCGGCGCTCCAGGGGCTGGAGTACCGTCATCCCTGGATCGCGCGGACCGGGCGGGTCGCCGCGGCGCCGTTCGTCGCGATGGACACGGGCACCGGGCTCGTCCACATCGCCCCGGGGCACGGCGAGGAGGACTACGAGCTCGGGCGGAGCCTGGGGCTGCCGATCTACAACCCCGTGGACGACGCCGGTCGCTTCGCGCCCGACGTCGAGCACTTCGCGGGCCTCACCGTCTGGGAGGCGAATCCGAGGATCATCGACCTCCTGCGGGCGCGCGGCGCGCTCGTCGCCGAGGTCCCGTTCACGCACACCTACCCCCACTGCTGGCGGTGCAAGAACCCGACGCTCTTCCTCGCGACCGAGCAGTGGTTCATCTCCATGGACGAGAACGGGCTGCGCGAGCGCGCGCTCGGCGCGATCCGGACGGTCGCGTGGATCCCGCCGTGGGGGGAAGAGCGGATCACCAACATGATCGCGCACCGGCCCGACTGGACGATCTCGCGGCAGCGGGTGTGGGGCGTGCCGATCGTCGCCTTCTACTGCGCGAAGTGCGGGCGCATCCTCGTCGAGGAGCGGATCGTCGAGCACGTCGCCGGCATCATGCGGGAGGGCGAAGGCGCGGACGAGTGGTACCTCCGGGACGCGGCCTCTCTGCTCCCGCCCGGGACGGCCTGCCCGCAGTGCGACGGCCGCGAGTTCCGCAAGGAGACCGACATCCTCGACGTCTGGTTCGACTCCGGCTGCAGCCACGCCGCGGTGCTCGAGCCCCACCCCGATCTCGACTGGCCGGCCGACATGTACCTGGAGGGCTCCGACCAGCACCGGGGCTGGTTTCATTCCTCGCTGCTCGAGGCGGTGGGGACCCGCGACGCGGCGCCCTACCGCGCCGTGCTCACGCACGGCTTCGTGGTGGACGGCGAGGGCCGGAAGATGTCGAAGTCCCTCGGCAACGTGGTCGCGCCGGAGGACGTGATCTCGCGCTATGGCGCGGAGGTCCTCCGGCTGTGGGCGGCTTCCGAGGACTACACCGAGGACATCCGGCTCTCGGAGGAGATCCTCACGCACCTCGCCGAGGCCTACCGGCGCATCCGGAACACCTGCCGGTTCCTCCTCGGCAACCTCGCCGACTTCCACCCGGCGCGCCACGCCGTGCCGGACCGCGAGCTCGCGGGGGTCGACGGCTGGGCCATGCTGCGCCTCCACCGGACGGTCGAGCGCGTGCGGAAGGCGTACGACGACTACCAGTTCCACCTGGCGTTCCAGACCCTGCACAACTTCTGCGCGGTGGACCTCTCCGCGCTCTACCTCGACGTCCTCAAGGACCGCCTCTACACCTCCGCCGCCGACGACCCCCGGCGGCGGGCCGCCCAGACGGTCTGCTACCGCGTGCTCGACGCCCTCGTGCGGCTGATGGCGCCCATCCTCACCTTCACGGCCGAGGAGGTCTGGGGCTACGTGTCGGCGGCGGGGGACAAGGCGGCCAGCGTCCACCTGACCGACTTTCCGGATCCCGACGCGGCGTGGCTGCTCACCGACCTGGAAAAAGGATGGGAGGCGCTGCTCCGCGTGCGCGGGGAAGTGGCCAAGGCGCTCGAGCAGGCGCGCGCCGCCAAGCTCATCGGCGCCTCGCTCGACGCCAGCGTGAGCCTGTATCTCGACAATCGTGAGGACAATCGCGAGATCGCCCCGCTGCTCCAGCGGGCCGGCCTCCCGCTCCTCCGGGAGCTGCTCATCGTCTCGGGCCTCGAGCTCACCGCCGGCCCGCTTCCCGCGGGGCGCACGACCGGACCGGAGCGCGTCGTCCTGCGCGAGACGCTCGTGCCCGGCCTCGCCGTCGAGGTCCGCCACGCCCCGGGGGCCAAGTGCGAGCGCTGCTGGGTCTGGAGCGAGGCCGTGGGCCGGGCCACCGACCACCCCGGCCTCTGCGAGCGATGCCTGCCGATCGTGCGCGCCGGCGCGTCGGGCGCGCCATGAGACCCGCGTGAAGTCGCTGGTCGGCGTCGCCGCGGTCGTCTTCGTCCTGGACCAGCTCACCAAGAGCTGGGCGCAGAGCCGGCTCGTTCCGGGGCAGCCCCTCACCGTCGTCCCGGGCTTCTTCGACCTCACGCTCATCCTGAACCCCGGCGTCGCCTTCGGGATCTTCGCCGGCGTGCCGGCGGAGTGGCGCTGGCTCGTCACGGTCTTCTCGCTGGCCGCGCTCCTCTTGCTCTCGACGATGGCGTTCCGCATCGTCCCGCACGGCGGCGTGGTGGGACCCATCGCGCTCGGCCTCGTCTTCGGCGGCGCCGCGGGCAACCTCCTCGACCGCTGGCGGTTCGGGGCCGTCGTGGACTTCGTGGACGTCCACGCCGGCCAGTACCACTGGCCGGCGTTCAACGTCGCGGACTCGGCGATCACCGTCGGCGTCGTCCTCCTCGCCGCGGGGCTCGCCTTCGGCGGCCGGCCGGAGGACGCCCGAGGCCGGCTCCGGGCCTAGGGGTATCGGAAGGCGGGAACGGCGCTGCCTGCTCGGCGCACTCCGCCGTCCGTCCGAGCGGCGGCTTCGCCGCCGGCCCACCCACCCTGCCCGAAGAGGTCGGGGGGAGGATTCGGAGGGGGCCGTCGAGGCCCCCTCGGATGACTGAGCGGCGCGCGTTCGCCGTTGCGCCGCCCGAGGCGGGGACACGCCTCGACCGTTTCCTCCAGGCGCGCGCGCCGGACCTCTCGCGGACGCGTCTCCAGGCCCTCATCGCCGCCGGCCACGTCACGGTGGACGGCCGCGCGCGGAAGCCGAGCCACCGCCTGCGCGCCGGCGAGGCCGTGGCGATCGACGTCCCGGCGCCCGTCCCGCTCGTCCTCGAGCCCGAGCCGCGCCCGCTCGACATCGTCTACGAGGACGATGCCGTCGTCGTCGTCAACAAGCCCGCGGGGCTCGTGGTCCACCCGGGAGCGGGGCACGCGACCGGGACCCTGGTCCACGCGCTCCTCGCCCACTGCGGCCCGGCCCTCGCCGGGATCGGCGGGGTGCGGCGCCCCGGCATCGTCCACCGGCTCGACCGCGGGACCTCGGGGCTCCTCGTCGTGGCCAAGTCCGATCGGGCGCACCAGAGCCTGACCCGGCAGCTCAAGGCCCGGACCGTGGAGCGGCGCTACCAGGCGCTCGTCCACGGTCGGCTCCCGCGGCTCGAGGGCGTCATCGAGACGGCGATCGGCCGCCATCCCCGCGACCGGCTCCGGATGGCCGTGCGTCCCCCTGGCGCCGGCCGGCCCGCCGTCACGCGCTACCGCGTGGTCGAGCGGTTCACGGCGCCGGCCGCCCTCACCCTCCTCGCGGTCGAGCTGGGCACGGGGCGCACCCACCAGATCCGCGTCCACCTCGCCCACCTGGGCTTCCCCGTGGTCGGCGACCGCACCTACCGGCGTCGGGCCACGCGGCCGCTCGATCCGGAGCTCGGGCCCCGCGTGAGCGCCCTCGACGGCCTCGCCCTGCACGCCGCCGTCCTCGGCTTCACGCACCCCCAGACGGGGGTCCGCCTCCGCTTCGAAGCCCCGCTGCCGGCCGCGTTCCAGGCGCTCGTCGACTGGCTCCGGGCGCGGGCGGGCGGCGGGCAGGCCGCGGCGCCCGGGCCCCGCGTCCCGAGGACGTCCCGCCGGGGCGGCGGCCAATGCTAAGATGAGGCGGGATCAGCGCAATGCGAGGGCGCCGGCGGCACGAGGGAGGGCGGCGGGTCGTGGCCATCGGGGGTGGCACCGGCCTCCCCGTGGTCCTGGCTGCCCTCAAACGCTACCTCGGGAGCCGGGTGGCCGAGCTGACGGCCGTCGTGACCGTCACGGACGACGGCGGGAGCTCGGGACGCCTGCGCGAAGAGCTGCGGATCCTGCCGCCGGGGGACATCCGGAACTGCCTCGTGGCCCTCGCCGAGGTCGAGCCCCTGATGGCCGAGCTCTTCCAGTTCCGGTTCGGGGGTGATGGCGCCCTGGCGGGCCACAGCTTCGGGAACCTCTTCCTGGCCGCCCTCGCGGGGGTGACCGGGAACTTCCTCCAGGCGATCCGGATCTCCGGCAAGGTGCTGGCGGTGAAGGGGACGATCCTGCCCTCTACGCTCGAGAGCGTCACGCTCGGCGCCGAGCTGGCCGACGGCCGGGTCGTCCACGGGGAGTCGAAGCTCCGGCAGGGCGGGCAGCCGATACGGCGCATCTTCCTCGAGCCCGAGAACGTCCGCGCGCTCCCCGAGGTGCTCGAGGCGCTCGACCGCGCCGACGCCGTCGTCCTCGCCCCCGGCTCGCTCTACACGAGCCTCGTCCCGAACCTCCTGGTCGGCGGGGTGGCCGACGCGCTCCGCAAGGCCGCCGCGCTCCGGATCTACGTCGCGAACCTCATGAGCGAGCCCGGCGAGACCGACGGCTTCTCGCTCGCCGACCACGTCGAGGTGCTCCACGCCCACGCCGGCCGGGGCGTCGTCGACGGGGTCGTGGTCCACGGCCGCCCCTTCGCGTGGGACGTCCTCCGGCGGTACGCCAGGGCAGGGGCGCATCCGGTCGCGCTCGACCGCGAGCGGGCGCATGCCCTCGGCGTCTGGGTCACCGAGTCCGACCTGACGAGCACGACGGAGCTCGCCCGGCACCATCCCGAGAAGCTCGGCCGGGCCCTGGTCCGGCTGATCCACCACGGCGGCCCGGCCCGCGCGGCCCGGGCCGCGGTGGCGGACACGGGGAGCGAGCGTCCGGGATGAGCGAGACCTGGACCGTCATTCTCGCCGCGGGCGAGGGGAAGCGGATGCGCTCGCGCCGCGCGAAGGTGCTCCACCGTCTCGCCGGGCGTCCACTCGTGGCCTATCCGGTCGCGCTCGCGCGGGCGATCGGTACGCGCGGGATCGTGCTCGTGGTCGGGCACCAGGGCGAGGCGGTGCGGGCGGCGCTCGCGGGCGAGCCCGACCTCCGCTTCGTCGAGCAGAAGGAGCAGCGCGGCACGGGGCACGCCCTGGCCATGGCCCGGGACGCCGTGCCGGCCAGCGCCACCGTGCTCCTCCTGCTCTACGCCGACGTGCCGTTGCTCGCCACGGCGACCGTGACGCGCCTCTTGGCCCATCACCGGCGGACACGGGCGGCCGCGACGCTGCTCACCTTCACGCCGGCCGATCCGACGGGATACGGCCGGATCCTCCGGCGGGGCGGCGCGCGCGGGCGCGTCTGCGGCATCGTGGAAGAGCGCGACGCGACGGCCGCGCAGCGGCGGCTTCGAGAGTCGAACTCCGGCATTTACGGTTTCGACCCGCGGGTGCTGTGGCCCACGCTGGACCGGCTGTCGCCCGAGAACGACCAGGGCGAGTTCTACCTCACCGACGTGATCGGGCTCCTCGCGCGGGGCCGCCGCCGGGTCGAGGCCGTGCACGTCGACGACCCGCTGGAGGTCGCGGGCGTCAACGACCGCCGGCAGCTCGCCGAGCTGGAGGTCGTGCTCCGGGCGCGGACGCTCGGGCGCCTCATGGCGGAGGGCGTGACCGTGCTCGACCCCGGCTCGACGTACGTCGACGCCGACGTACACGTGGGGCGCGACACCGTCCTCTACCCGGGCGTCCTGCTGGAGGGCCGGACGACGCTCGGCGAGGGCTGCGTGGTCGGCACCGGATGTCAGCTCACCGACATGACCCTCGGCGAGCGCGTGACGCTCCGGCCCTACTGCGTGATGGAGCGCTCCATCGTCGAGGCCGACGCCACGGTCGGACCCTTCGCGCGCCTGCGCCCGGGAAGCGTCATCGGGGCGGGCGCGGAGGTCGGCAATTTCATCGAGATCAAGAAGTCCACGCTGGGCCGCCGCGTGAAGGCGCACCATGTGGGCTACCTGGGGGACGCGGTGGTCGGCGAGGGGGCGAACATCGGCGCGGGCACCATCACGTGCAACTACGACGGCGCGAAGAAGCACGAGACGCGCATCGGCGCGCGCGCCTTCATCGGCACCAATTCGAGCCTGGTCGCCCCTCTCACGGTCGGCGAGGACGCCTACATCGGCGCCGGCTCGGTCATCACCAAGGACGTGCCTCCGGGGGCGCTGGCGCTGGAGCGCGCCCCGCAGGTCATCAAGGAGGGGTGGACCGAACGGCGGCAGCCGCCGCGGGCGGCGGAGTCGCCCCCGCCCGGCTGATCCGGGTCCTGATGGTGCAACAATTGCCGGCCTCCCATGTTGCACTCGCGTAACGGCCGGCCGCTAACCCTTTGCCAATCCGGGCGGGGGACCGTGGCACGGCCATTGCTGCCGTCCAGGGCGCCACTGGTGCGCGCGCGGGACACTCGGGTCGGAGGGTAGCCACGATGTGCGGGATCGTCGGGTACATCGGCTCGCAAGGGGCCATGGGCATCATCCTCGATGGGCTCAAGCGCCTGGAATACCGCGGGTACGACTCCGCGGGCGTCGCGGTCATCTCGGAGGGCGTGCTCCAGGTGCGCCGGAGCCCGGGCAAGATCCGGAACCTCGAGAACATCCTCCGCGATCGGCCCGTGGACGGGCCGGTCGGGATCGGGCACACCCGCTGGGCGACCCACGGGCGGCCCTCGGAGGAGAACGCCCATCCTCACACCGACTGCACGGGCTCGGTCGTCGTCGTCCACAACGGGATCCTCGAGAACTACCTTCCGATCAAGCGGCAACTCATCGCCGAAGGGCACACCTTCAAGTCGGAGACCGACACCGAGGTCGTGGCCCACCTGGTCGAGAAGCACTGGACGGCGTCGAGCGGGCTCGGGGAAGCCGTCCGTCGCGCGCTCGCGGAGCTGCGCGGCGCCTACGCCGTCGCCGTCTGCTCGGACCGGGAGCCGGACGCGCTGGTGGCGGCGAAGACGGGGGCGGGCGGCGTCGTGATCGGGCTCGGCGAGGACGAGTACTTCGTCGCCTCGGACATCCCGGCGATCCTCTCGCACACGCGCGAGGTGATCGTGCTGGAGGACGACGAGATGGCCGTGGTCAGCCGGAGCGGAGTCCAGCTCTCGACGCTCGCGGGGCGGCCCGTCGAGCGGCCGGTGACCCGGATCGTCTGGGACCCGATCATGGCGGAGAAGGGTGGCTACCGGCACTTCATGCTCAAGGAGATCTACGAGCAGCCGCGCGCGATCACCGACACCTTCCGGGGCCGGATCTCCCTCGAGACCGGCGACTGCTTCCTGCCGGACCTCAACCTCACCCCCGACGAGCTGCGGGCGTTCACGCGCGTCGTGCTCGTGGCTTGCGGCACGTCCTACCACGCCGGGCTCCTCGGGCGGCAGTTCATCGAGCGGATGGCGGAAGTGCCCGCGGAAGTGGACATCGGCTCGGAATTCCGCTATCGCGATCCGCTCGTCGGGCCGGAGACCCTGGTCGTGGCGATCAGCCAGTCCGGGGAGACGGCGGACACGCTCGGGGCCGTGAAGACCGCGCGGGCCAAGGGCGCGCCGGTGGTCGCCATCTGCAACGTCGTGGGGAGCGCGCTGGCGCGCGAGGCGCACGGCGTCGTCTACACGCACGCCGGGCCGGAGATCGGCGTGGCCTCCACCAAGACGTTCACGGCGACGATGACCGCGCTCTACCTCCTCGCGCTCCACCTCGCCCGCGTGCGGGGTGTGGTCTCGGCCGACGAGGGGAAGAAGCGCCTCCAGGAGCTCCTGGAGATCCCGCGGCTGGTCGAGGCGAGCCTGGCCCAGGAGGACGCCATCGCGGAGCTGGCGCGGCACCTCTTCCAGCGCCACGACTTCCTCTACCTGGGCCGCGGGCTCCACTATCCGATCGCGCTCGAGGGGGCGCTGAAGTTGAAGGAGCTCTCCTACATCCACGCCGAGGGGTATCCCGGCGGCGAGATGAAGCACGGCCCGATCGCGCTGATCGACGAGGCGATGCCGGTCGTCGCGCTCGTCCCCCAGGACCCCACCTACCACCGGATGCTCGCCAACATCGAAGAGGTGCGCGCGCGGGACGGCCTCGTGATCGCGGTCGCCCACGAGGGGGACGAGGCGATTCGCGAGAAGGCGGCCCACGTCCTCACGGTCCCGCCGGCCGGCGAGCTCCTCACGCCCCTGGTGCTGACGATCCCGCTCCAGCTGTTCGCCTACCACGTGGCGGTGCGGCGGGGCTGCGACGTCGATCAGCCGAGGAATCTGGCGAAGAGCGTCACGGTGGAATGATCTCGGAGGGGGCCTCTACGGCCCCCTCCGACGGCCCTCGCGGCGAAGCCGCGGCCCTCGCCCTCCGGCGAGGGCATCGGGCCTGCCTCCCCCAAAAGGCAGGACCGAGGACCGGCTCGCGCCTGCCTCCCCCCAGGGACGAACGTCACTCGGCCTCGCCGCCCCCTCCGGCGAGGGGATCGCGCGTGCCTCCCCCACCGAACCCCGATCAGCGGGAGCGGACCGACGGTATACTCGGGGGGTGGCTTCGCACCCGTTGTCGACCGGACCCATCCGGATCCAGGCGGCGCCGGGCCACCGGCGGCTCGCCACGCTCGCCCAGTGGACCGTCGTCGCCCTGCTCGTCGCCCTGGGCTGGGCGGCGGTCCGGCTCCTGGGGCTCGTCTGGGCGGACCGGGGCGACCCCGAGACCGGCCGCGCCATGTGGCTCTTCGTCGGTGGCGTCGCCCTGGCAGGGAGCACGCTGGGCTACCTCGTCGTGCTCCTCCAGGATCTCGTGAAGCTGACGATCGAGGTGAGCGACAAGGGGATCACCGTGGTCCGCTTGCTCCAGCCGTTCACGGCCGGCTGGGACGAGGTGCAGGAGATCGGCCTCGTGTCCGGCCGCGGGCACCTCACGCTCCGGACGGCGCGCGGCCGGCTGACGGCGACCGAGCGGTTGCTCGGCGCGGCGTCGTTCGCCGCCCTGGTCGGGGCCCTGCGCGCCCGCGCCGGGTCCGCGGTCCGCGAGTGGACCCCGTGGGCGGCGGCGCGGCGCCAGCTCCTCCTTTTCGTCGGGCCCGCGCTCGGCCTCGCCTGGCTGGTCTTCCTCGCGAAGGGGGTGTGGCGGCGCCCGCCCGCCGACGGGGTCCGGCGCCGGTGAAGGCGCCGTGACCGGCGCCGGCTCGCCCGCGCGCTCGACCGATCCCATCCTCTCCGGCCTCAACCCGGCGCAGCGGGCGGCGGTCCTCCAGACCGAGGGGCCCGTGCTGGTCCTGGCCGGGGCGGGGAGCGGGAAGACGCGCGTCATCGCGCACCGGATCGCCTACCTCGTGGCGACCGGCGTGGACCCGCGCCGGATCCTCGCCGTGACCTTCACGAACAAGGCGGCGGGGGAGATGGGCCAGCGCGTGGAGGGGCTGCTCGCCGGCTGGGCGGTCCGGGCCCCGCTCGTCGCGACCTTCCATGCCGCCTGCGTCCGGATCCTGCGGGCCGAGATCCAGCACCTGGGCTACCCCCCGCGCTTCGTCATCTACGACGAGGACGACCGCCTGAGCCTGGTGCGGGAGCTCGTGCGGGACGCGGGCCTGGACGAGCGGGGTCTCTCCCCCCAGGCGGTCGTGGCCCGCGTGAGCCGCGCCAAGAACCAGCTCCTCGGCCCCGAAGACCTCGCGGGCGCGGCCCGCTCGGCCCGCGACGAGGAGGTGGCGCGGCTCTTCGCCCGCTACGAGGCCCGGCTCCGCGCCGCCGGCGCGCTCGACTTCGACGACCTGCTCGGCCTGGCCGTCCGCCTCTGGGAGCGGCACCCCGAGGTCCTCGCCTACTACCGCCGCCTCTGGCGGTACGTGCTCGTGGACGAGTACCAGGACACGAACGCGGCGCAGTACCGGTGGCTCGGGCTCCTCACCGCGGAGCACCGGAACCTCTGCGTGGTCGGCGATCCCGACCAGTCGATCTACCGGTTCCGCGGGGCGGAGCTCCGGAACATCCTCGACTTCGAGCGCGACTTCCCCGACTGCCGTGTGGTCCGGCTGGAGCAGAACTATCGCTCGACCGGGCAGATCCTCGAGATCGCCTCGGCGGTGATCGCCCACAACCAGGCGCGCAAGGACAAGGCCCTGTGGACGGAGAACGCGCGGGGCGCGCCGGCGCGTGTCTTCCGCGCCTGGGACGAGGGGGAGGAGGCGGCCTGGGTCGCGCGCACCGTCGCCACCCTGCGGGCCGAGGCCGTCACCCTGGACGGGATCGCCGTGTTCTACCGCACCAACGCCCAGTCCCGCGTCCTGGAGGACGCGTTCCGGGCGCTGGGCCTGCCGTACCGCATCGTGGGGAGCGTCCGCTTCTACGAGCGCAAGGAGGTCAAGGACGCGCTCGCCTACCTCCGCCTCGCGATCAACCCGGACGACGACCTCGCGTTCACGCGCGCGGTCGGCATGCCGCCGCGGGGGATCGGCAAGGCCACCCTGGCCCGCCTGGCCGAGGCCGCCGCCGGGCGCGGGCGCTCGCTCGCCGCCGCGAGCGCGGAGCCGGAGGTGGCCGCCGTCGGCGGCAAGGCCGCTCGGGCGCTTGCCGAGTTCGCGGCGCTGCGGACGCGGCTGGCGGCGCTCGTGGGCGAGGCCCGGCCGCTCGCCGAACGCGTCGCGGCGGTCATCGACGCCTCAGGGCTCCGGGGCGCGCTCGCGCGGGAGGCGACGGCCGAGGCCGTGGGGCGGCTGGAGAACCTCGACGAGGTGTGCGTCGCCGCCGAGGAGTTCGAGGCGCGGACCGGGAGCGGCGCGGTCACCGCGTTTCTCGACTCCGTCGCGCTCATCTCCGACGTGGACGAGCTGACGGAGCCCCGCGCGGCGGTGACGTTGATGACGCTCCACTCGGCGAAGGGCCTGGAGTTCCCCGTCGTCTTCCTGACCGGGCTGGAGGAGGGCGTCTTCCCCCACACCCGGTCGCTCGGCGACGCCGAGGACCTGGAGGAGGAACGACGGCTCGCGTACGTCGGGCTCACGCGCGCGAAGGAGCGGCTGTTCCTCTCCTACGCCTGCCAGCGGCGGCTCGGCGCCCTCGGCGGCATGCACGACCCCTCGCGGTTCCTCCTCGAAATGCCGCCGGACGCGCTCGTCCCGATCGGCGGGCCGAGCGCGCGGTCCGCCGCGGCGGCGGCGGCGGTTCGACAGGGGCCGGTGCCGGCGGCCGCCGACGAAGACTACCCCCTCCGTGTCGGCACCCGGGTGCGGCACGGGCGATGGGGCGAGGGGCTCGTGGTCGGGATCGAGCGCGCGGGCGACGACTTTCTCGTCACCGTGAACTTCGCGGCGGTCGGGCGGAAGCGCCTGGCGCTAAAATACGCCCATCTCGAGGAGGCTTGAGCCTGGACACCCCCGGATTCCTTCCTGCGCCGCGGGTCCTGTCGCCGGCGCGCCCCGGTCCGGCCGGGCTCCGTCACCCGTTCGCGCCCTCCCGCAGCTCTGGCGATCTGCGGGAGGAGCGCGCAGGGGTCCCACTTGGCCCGGCCGGCTGCGGGGCGCCGCCGGCGCCACCCGCGGCGGGCAGGAGGCCTCCCGATGAGTGAGTCTAGGATCACGCTGGCGGAGGTCGAGCACGTGGCGCGGCTGGCGCGGCTCGAGCTGTCGGGGGCCGAGACGGCGCGGCTCGGCGGGCAGCTCGACACCATCCTCGCCTACATCGAGAAGCTCCGGCAGGCCGACACGACCGACGTCCCGCCCACGACCCACGTGATCCCGCTCGCCAACGTCATGCGGGAAGACGAGGTCCGGCCGTCCTACCCCGCGGAGGCGATGCTGGCGAACGCACCCCAAGCCGACGGGACCGCCTTCCGCGTGCCGAAGATCCTCGAGGAATAGTGCGGTGCCCGCCGACTGGACCCACCTCACGATCCACGAGACGCTCGACGCGCTGCGGAGCGGTGCCGTCACCGCGGGCGCCCTCGTCGAGGCCTATCTCGGCCGGATCGCCGCGCTGAACGAGGGCCTCGGCGCCTACCTCACCGTGGCCGACGCCTCGGCGCGCGCCCAGGCGGTCGCGGTGGACGAGCGTCTCCGGCGCGGCGAGCCCCTCCGCGCGCTGGAGGGCATCCCGCTCGCGATCAAGGATGTCCTGTGCACGCGGGGCGTCCGGACCACATGTGGATCCAGGATCCTGGCCGAATTCGTGCCGCCCTACGACGCGACGGTCATGGTCCGGCTGGCCGCGGTCGGCGCGATCACGCTCGGCAAGACGAACATGGACGAGTTCGCCATGGGCTCCTCCACCGAGAACTCCGGCTTCTTCCCCACGCGGAACCCCTGGGCGCTCGACCGCGTCCCCGGGGGTTCGTCGGGCGGGTCGGCTGCCGCGGTCGCGGCCGACCTCGCCACGGCAGGACTCGGCACCGACACGGGCGGCTCGGTGCGCCAGCCCGCGGCGCTCTGCGGCGTCGTGGGGCTCCGGCCGACCTACGGGCGCGTCTCGCGCTACGGGCTCGTCGCCTTCGCCTCCTCGCTGGACCAGATCGGCACGCTGACCAAGGACGTGCGGGACGCGGCGCTGCTCCTCGAGGCGGTCGCGGGGCACGACCCGATGGACTCGACCTCGGCCGACCATCCGGTGCCGGACTACCAGGCGGTGCTCGGCCGGGGCGTCCGCGGCCTGACCCTCGGCATCCCCGACGAGTACTTCATCGCGGGCCTCGACGGCGAGGTCGAGCACGCCGTCCGGACGGCCATCGCCACGCTGGAGGGGCTCGGCGCGCGCACCCGGCGCGTCTCGCTGCCGCACACCGATTACGGCGTCGCCGCCTACTACATCCTCGCCCCGGCCGAGGCCTCGTCGAACCTCGCGCGATACGACGGCGTGAAGTACGGCCACCGGGCCGACGCCGCCAAGGACGTCGTGGCGATGACCGCGCGGACACGGGCCGAGGGATTCGGCGCCGAGGTGAAGCGGCGCATCATGCTCGGCACCTATGCGCTGTCCGCCGGCTACTACGAGGCCTACTACGGCAAGGCCCAGCGCGTCCGCACGCTGATCCGCCGGGACTTCGACCGGGCCTTCGCCGACGTGGACGCCATCGTGGCGCCGACCTCGCCCACGACGGCGTTCAAGCTCGGGGAGAAGACCGAGGATCCCCTGGCGATGTACCTGAACGACGTCTTCACGATCCCCGCGCCGCTGGCGGGGATCCCGGCGATCTCCCTGCCCTGCGGCTTCTCGGCCGACAGGCTGCCGATCGGGCTCCAGCTCACCGGCAAGCCCTTCGACGAGGCGACGCTCCTGCGCGTGGCCGCGGCGTACGAGGCCGCCACCGACTGGCGCACGCGCCGGCCCGATCTCGCCGGGGCGATGGGGAAGAGGCCCGCGTGAGCGGCGCCGGCTACGAGACGGTCATCGGGCTCGAGGTCCACGCCCAGCTCCTGACGCGGTCGAAGCTCTTCTGCGGCTGCGCCGCGAGCTTCGGCGCCGCGCCGAACCACCAGACCTGTCCCGTGTGCCAGGGCATGCCGGGCGTGCTGCCGGTGATCAACAGCCGCGCGGTGGAGTTCGCGATCCGCACGGCCCGCGCGCTCCACTGCCGCGTCAACGCGGAGTCCCGCTTCGCCCGGAAGCACTACTTCTACCCGGACATGCCCAAGAACTACCAGATCAGCCAGTACGAGGAGCCGCTCGCGGAAGACGGCTGGCTCGAGCTCGAGGATGGGCGGCCCCGGCGGATCGGCATCCAGCGCCTGCACCTCGAGGAAGACGTGGGCAAGCTCACGCACGAGGGCGGGGTCTTCGAGAGCGCGCTGGCGAGCCTCGTGGACTTCAACCGGTCGGGCGTCCCCCTCATGGAGATCGTCTCCCGCCCGGACCTCCGCTCGCCCGCCGAGGCGGCGGAATATCTCCGCCTGCTCCGCGCCGTCCTCCGCTACCTGGGCGTCTGCGACGGCAACATGGAGGAGGGCTCGCTCCGCTGCGACGCCAACGTCTCCCTCCGACTCCCGGGCGCGACGGAGCTCGGCACGAAGGTCGAGATCAAGAACATGAACTCCTTCCGGCACGTGCGCGGGGCGCTCGAGTACGAGGTGGAACGCCAGGCCAAGGCGCTCGGGCGCGGCGAGCGGCTCACGCAAGAGACCCGGCTCTGGAGCGCCGAGAAGGGCCACACGCTGCCGATGCGGTCGAAGGAGTACGCCCACGACTATCGCTACTTCCCCGAGCCCGACCTGGTTCCTCTTCGCCCCGATCCCGCCTGGGTCGCCGGGATCGAGGGGGCGCTCCCCGAGCTGCCGCGTGCGCGGCGGGCCCGCTTCGTCGAGCAGTACGCGCTGCCGGCCCACGACGCGGAGCTGCTGACCGCCGACCGGGCGCTCGCCGACTACTACGAGGAAGCGATCCGCTTCCACCCGAACGCGAAGGCGCTCGCCAACTGGATCGGCTCCGAGCTCTTGCGCGAGCTCCGCGGCGACCCCGCGGCGGTGGCGGCGTCGCCCGTCCGGCCGGCCCATCTGGCGCGGCTCGTCGCCCTCGTCGACGACGGCACGATCAGCGGCAAGATCGCGAAGGACGTCTTCGAGCGCATGGCGCGGAGCGGGGAGGAGCCGGACGCGATCGTCCGCCGCGAGGGGCTCACGCAGGTGGCCGACGAGACCGCGCTCGGCGCGGTCGTGGACCAGGTGATCGCCGCGAACCCGGCCGCGGTGGCGGACTACCGGAAAGGGAGGAAGCAGAGCGTCGCCTTCCTCGTCGGCCAGGTCATGAAGGCGACGCAGGGGAAGGCGAACCCGCAGCTCGTCAACCGGCTCCTCGCCGACCGCCTCCCGCGCCCCTGATCCCGCCGCCGCTCCTCCCACCGCCGCCGCGGCTTCCGCCCCCGCCCGGGTGGCGCCGGCGGCGCCCCGCAGCCGGCCGGGCGAAGTGGGACCCCTTCACGCTCCTCCCGCAGTTCCCGAGAACTGCGGGAGGGCGCGAACGGGTGACGGAGCCCGGCCGGACCGGGGCAAGCCGGCGACGGGACCCGTGGCGGGGGCGGGGCTCCGCGCGAAAAGTGCGCGGGCGCCGAGCCGCGCGGTTCTTATAATGGGCGCGGGGTGGTTGTCGAGGTCCGGGGCGTCTCCAAGGTCTACACGCGGAAGGCGGGCAGCCGCGTTCCCGCCCTCACCGGGGCGACCCTCCAGCTCGGCCCCGGGCAGATGATGGTCGTCTCGGGCCCGTCCGGCTCCGGCAAGTCCACGCTCCTTCGTCTGGTCGCCGGCGAGGAGCGGCCGACCGAGGGGGCCGTCCTCGTGGACGGGGTGGACGTGGGCGCCCTCGGTCGCCGCGGCCTGGCGCGGCTCAGGCGCCGGCTCGCCATCATCCCGCAGGCGCCGCGGCTGATCGGTGATCGCACCGCCCTCGGCAACATCACGGTCGTCCTTCGCGCGCTCGGCGCGTCGCCGGGCGAGGCGCGCGCCCGCGCGGCGTCCGCGCTGCGCGAGGCCGGCCTCACCGCACGCAGCGCGTCGCTCCCGGTGGAGCTGGCGGCGGGAGAGCGCCAGCGACTCGTGGTCGCGCGCGCCCTCGCCAGCGCGCCGCAGCTCCTGCTCGCCGACGAGCCGACCGGCGCCCTCGACCCCGCGGCCACGCGGGAGATCGTCGCCCTCTTGCGAGCCGCTCAGGCGCGCGGCACGGCGATGCTCGTCGCGACGCGGGACGCCGGGCTGGCCGCGGCGCTCGGCGGATCGGCCCTGACGCTCGACGGCGGCCGGATGGGCCGGGAAGGCGAGGCGCATGTCGCTTCTTAGCCTCCTCGGCTTCGGCCTCGGCTCCGCCGTTCGCGACCTTCGACGCGCCGGCAGCGCCGCGCTGGCCGGGATCCTCCTCGTCGCCCTCGCGACGCTCCTGGTCGGCGGTGTCGTGCTGGGTCTCCGCGTCCTGGCCCGGCAGACCGCGGCGTGGCGCGCCGAGCTCCGCCTGGTCGCGATCCTCCACGGCGAGGTCGGCGCGGCGGACGGCGCCGGCGGCGAGCATCCCGTCGTGGCGGCGGCGCGGGCGCTTCCCGGCGCGGCGGCCGTTCGCTACGTCTCGGCGAGCGCCGCGCTCGCCGAGCTCCGCGGCTACCTCGGCCCGGCCGGCGCCGGGCTCGACCGGCTCCCGGTGAACCCGGTGCCGGCGCGCCTCGAGGTGACCCCCGCGGGAGCGCTCGACGCTGCCCGTCTGGGCCTTCTCGTCGCGGCGCTCGGCCGCCTTCCCGGCGTCGAAGAGGTGCAGGCGGCCACCGCCTGGGTGGGGCGCGTGGAGCGCGTCGAGCGCCTGCTGCGGGTCGCCGGCCTCGGCCTCGGCGCGGCGCTCGGGCTCGGGGCCGTCCTGGCCATCGCCGGCGCTACCGCGGTCGCGCGCGAACGGCGCGCCGACGAGGCCGCCGTGTTGAGCCTCGCCGGGGTGCCCTGGATCCGCGTCCAGGGGCCGCTGCTCCTCGGGGCCGTGGTGCAGGGCGGGGCCGGCGCGGCCCTCGGCTGGAGCGCGCTCCTGGTCGCCACCGAGGTGGGCGCGCCCTGGACCGGGCCGTGGCTCTCGAGCACGGTCGGGCTCGCGCCGCTGCCCGCGCCGGAGTGGGCGCTGGTGGGCGGGCTCGTGGGCGCCGGCGCGACCGCCGGCCTCCTCGGCGGGCTCGCGGGAGGCTGGCGATGAGCGCCGGCGCGCGCGGACTGTGGGCGCTGCTCGGGCTCCTCGCCGCGGTCGGCGCCGGCCTGGCTCCCCCGTCCACCGCGCACTCGGGTGATACACTGAGGGCCAAGAAGCAGGAGCTCGGCGAGATGCGACGCCAGCTCGAGCAGGCAAGGGCCCGGGCGTCGGCTGCCCGCAGCCGCGAGGTGTCCCTGCTCGCGGAGCTCGAGCAGATGGACCGGACCCTCGCGAAGAAGCGCGCCGAGCTCAAGCGGCTCGATCGGCGGATCGTCGGACTCGAGGAGGAGCTGGCCGTGCTGGAAGGGCGCCGCGGCCGGGTCGCGGAGGACATCGTCACCCAGCAGGCGACGGTGCGGGCGCGGCTCCGCGTGCTCGACGCCCTGCGCCAGCGGCCGACCGACCCGATGGGGTTGCCGGAGACGCGATCCGGTCCGCCGAGCCGCGCCGTCACGGAGCTCGTCCGGGTGGCCCGGGTGGATCTCGCCCAGCTGGACGAGTTCTCGGAGACGGCGGAGCGGCTCTCCGCGCGACAGGCGGCCGTCGCCCGCGGCCGCCGGGAGCTCGTGGCGCTGCGCCGCGCGGTCGAAGCCCAGCGGAGCGGGATGAACGCGCAGGCCGAGCGCCGGCGCGCCCTGCTGGCCGAGGTGCGCGACGACCGCACCACCCACGAGCGCATGGCCGCGGAGCTCGAGGAGGCGAGCCGCCGCCTGGAGAGCCTGGTGCGCCAGCTGACGCGCCGGGCGGCGGCGCGACCCGTGGTCGTGCGCCCCGGAGAGCCCGGCGCCCCGCGGCCGCCGGCCGTGGGGCTCGGGACGCTCCGGGGGCAGCTGCCCTGGCCCACCGAGGGACGTATCGTCGAGGGGTTCGGCCGCCAGGTGCACCCGCGCTTCGGCACGGAAACCTTCCGCCGGGGCGTGGACATCGAGGCCGAGGAGGGCGCGCCGATCCGCGCCGTCTACGGGGGCACCGTCCTCTATCGCGGATGGCTCAAGGGTTATGGTAACCTCATCATCCTGGACCACGGCCAGGGGTACTACACGCTCTACGCGCACGCCTCCGAGCTGCTCGTTTCGGAGGGCGATCGCGTGAGGGCCGGCCAGGGGATCGCGCGGGTGGGCGACACGGGCTCCCTGGCCGGACCGCGGCTCTACTTCGAGGTGCGGTACCAGGGTCGGCCGGAGGATCCGGAGCAGTGGCTCCGACGCCGGTCTTGACCGCGGCCGTGGCAACTCCGAGGGCAGTGCCTTCAGCGCTCTGAAGGAGGGTTCGTTGATGCGCGCCGGTAAGCCGGTCACCAAGGCGTTCCTCGCGGCCGCCGTGCTCGCGGTGCTCACGCTCTCGCTCGGCGGGACGTCGGCCTCGAAGGCCGTCGACCCGGGAGCCACGTACGAGCACCTCAAGCTCTTCACGGACGTCCTCGCGATCATCCAGAACCAGTACGTGGACGAGACCGAGCCCCGCGAGGTCATCTACGGCGCCGTGCGCGGCATGCTGAAGGCGCTCGATCCGCACTCCTCCTTCCTGGATCCCGAGAGCTACCGGGAGATGCAGGTGGAGACCTCGGGAAGCTTCGGCGGTCTGGGCATCGAGATCACGGTCCGTGACGATCAGCTGACGGTGGTCGCGCCGATCGAGGGCACGCCCGCGTGGCGGGCCGGCGTCCAGCCGGGCGACCGGATCACGAAGATCGAGGGGCTCCCGACGAAGGACATGTCGCTCGTGGACGCGGTCAAGCGGATGCGCGGCCCGAAGGGCACCAAGGTCACGATCACCATCTCGCGCGAGGGGCTCAAGGAGTCGCTCGACATTCCCGTCACGCGGGAGATCATCCAGGTCCAGAGCGTCAAGAGCCAGGAGATCGAGCCCGGGCTCGGGTACATCCGGATCCGGCAGTTCCAGGAGCGGACGGCGCGGGACCTCGAGGCCGGCATCGACAAGCTCGAGAAGACCGGCCGCTTCGCCGGGCTGATCGTCGATCTCCGGAACAACCCGGGCGGCCTCCTCTCGTCTGCGGTCGAGGTCTCGGAGAAGTTCCTGGGCGACGGCAAGCTCGTCGTCTACACCGAGGGACGCGTGCGCAACCAGAACATGCGCTTCATCGCCCACGCCAAGCACGCGCTGACGGAGGTCCCGCTCGTCGTGCTGGTGAACCAGGGCTCCGCCTCCGCCTCGGAGATCGTGGCCGGGGCGATCCAGGACCACGGGCGCGGCGTCGTCCTCGGGCAGCAGACCTTCGGCAAGGGCTCCGTCCAGACCATCATCCCGCTGTCCGACGGCTCGGGGCTGCGGCTGACGACGGCGAAGTACTTCACCCCGAAGGGCCGCTCGATCCACGGCAAGGGGATCGCGCCGGACATCGTGATCGAGCCGCCGAAGGACGATCCGACGCTCAAGCCGCCGGCCGCGCCGCTCTCCGAGGCCGAGCAGCAGAAGCGCGACATCCAGCTCCAGCGCGCGCTCGACATCCTGAAGGCGTCGCGGATCCTCGACAAGACGCGGCCGACGGCCCGAGCCAGCTAGGGTCGCGCCCAGGGCCGTGATGGCGCCCAGGCTCGGCTCCCGGCTGACCTGGGCCGTCGTCGCGGTCCTCGTCCTCGCGCTGGCCGGCGGCGTCTTGATCCTCGACCGCCGCCAGGTCGCGCGCGGGGCGCCGTCGCTCGTCGCGTGGCCGTGGCGTGAGGCGGCGCGGACGGCGCGCTCCACGCCGACCTCCTCGGGCGCCCGAGCGGGGGCCAGGGCCAGGACCCAGGCGCCGCCTCGCGTCGCGCTCGTCGTGGACGAGCTCGGGGCGCGGGCCGACGTCTTCGAGCGGCTCCGGGCCCTCGGCCGCCCCGTGACGGTCGCCGTCCTCCCCGGGCTGCCGCTCTCGGGCCGTCTGGCGCGCGAGGCCGCGCGCGCCGGCTTCGAGGTCCTGGTCCAGCTGCCGCTCGAGCCGTATCGCTTCCCCGAGGTGGATCCGGGTCCCGGCGTGCTGCTCGCCTCGATGTCGCCCGACGAGGTGACGCGCCGGACGCGCCGCCTCGTCGCGAGCGTGCCGGCGGCGATCGGGATCACGACCCGCATGGGGTCGCGCTTCACCGAGCAGCGGGCGCTCATGCGCGCGCTCCTCGAACCCGTGTTCCTGCAGGGGCTCTTCTTCGTCGACAGCCTGACGACGCACCGGAGCGTCGGCTACGATCTCGCGCGGGCGCTCGGGATCCCGGCGGCCCGGCGGCAGGTCTTCGTCGATC
This sequence comes from Candidatus Rokuibacteriota bacterium, assembly GCA_044866005.1. Taxonomy (GTDB): domain Bacteria; phylum Methylomirabilota; class Methylomirabilia; order Rokubacteriales; family DASRDR01; genus JBIOTN01. The sequence goes on from JBIOTN010000079.1 coordinate 34,166, forward strand.
CGGACGAGAGCGAGGCGACCGCGCGCGCGGGCCTCCAGGCGGTCGAGCGCTGGGCGGAGCGCCGGGGCTCGGTCATCGCGATCGCGCACGGGCGGCTCTTGACGCTGCGACTGCTCGCGGAGGCCGTCCCGCGCTGGGACGCCCGAGGGTTCCGGCTCGTGCTGGTGTCCGAGCTCCTGGACCGGCCCGCCGAGGCGGATGCCCCGCGCGCCGCCGGGCCCCCGGGGGCGGTATCCTGAAAGGGTGCCGAAGAAGGAGAGAGATCGCGAGAAGGCCCGCGCGTGCCGGAACGGGCGCTCCGAGCGCCGGCTCTTGCCGGCGGAACCCTCCCGGGGGGAGGAATCGGAGGAGGGCAGCGCCCCCTCCGAGGCTGCTCATGGTGGTCCTGGGCATCGAAACCTCGTGTGACGAGACGGCCGCGGCCGTGTGGGCCGAGGACCGGCTCCTCTCGAACGTCGTCCAGTCCCAGGACGCCGTCCACGGGGGCTACGGCGGGGTCGTCCCCGAGCTGGCCTCGCGCCGTCACCTCGAGGTCGTCCTGCCCGTCGTCGAGCGCGCGCTCGGCGACGCCGGCCTGACCCTCCCCGCGCTGGGCGGCATCGCGGTCACCTGCGGGCCCGGGCTCGTCGGCTCGCTCCTCGTCGGCCTGTCCGTCGCCAAGGCCTTCGCGTACGCCCACCGCCTGCCGTTCGTCGGCGTCAACCATCTGGAGGGGCATGTCTTCGCCGGCTTCCTCGAAGAGTCGCGGGCCAGCTATCCGCTGCTCGCGCTCATCGTCTCGGGGGGCCACACGGCCCTCTACGCCTGTCCCGCGCCGCTCGAGTACCAGCTCGTGGGTCAGACGCGGGACGACGCCGCCGGCGAGGCCTTCGACAAGGTGGCCAAGCTGCTCGGGCTCGGCTACCCGGGCGGCCCGGTCGTCGAGCGGACCGCGCGCGCGGGGGATCCGCGGGCGATCGCGTTCCCCGTGGCCCAGTTCCAGGATGGAGCCCCGGACTTCTCCTTTTCCGGCCTCAAGACCGCGGTCAGCCTCCACGTCCGCCGGCACGGCCCCCTGAGCGCCGAGCAGATCGCGGACGTCTGCGCCTCCTTCCAGGCGACGGCGGTCAAGATGCTCGTGCGGAAGACGGTGCGGGCCGCGAGCCGGCTCGGGATCCGGCGCGTCCTGCTCACGGGCGGCGTCGCGGCGAACGGCGCCCTCCGCGCCGCGCTCGAAGCCGAGTGCGCGGAGCGCGGCTACGCCTGGAGCGCCCCGCCCCTCCGCTTCTGCACCGACAACGCGGCGATGATCGCGGCCGCCGGCGCGGCCCGCCTCCTGCGCGGCGAGCGCGCCGACCTGACGCTGAACGCGCGGGCCACGTTTCCCCTGGCGTAGGCGGCCGTGCGCGACCCGGACGCGGCGCCGCCGCGCTTCGCGCCGGATTCCGGCGGGCTCCTGGCGAGCCTGCCCGACGCCGTCATCGGCGTCCGTCCCGACCTGACCGTGGTCCTCTGGAACGCCGCGGCCGAGGCGCTGCTCGGCCGCTCGGCGACGCGCGCGCTCGGGCGCGCGCTCGGCGACCTCTTCGGTCACGACGCGCGGCTCGTGCGGCACCTCGCGGAGACGCTCCGGCTGGCCGAAGGCCGCGCCGAGGCCGAGTCGGAGATCGAGCTCGCGGGGGGCGGGACCGTGCCGGTGAGCCTCCAGACGGCGCCGATTCACGGGGCGGGCGGGGACCTCCGGGGAGCCGTCGCCGTGCTCCGCGACCTCTCGCGCATCAAGGCGCTCGAGGCCGAGGTCCGCCGCGGCGAGCGCCTGGCGGCGCTCGGCCAGATGGCGCTCGCGCTGGCGCACGAGATCCGGAACCCGCTCAGCGCGATCCGGGGCGTCGCCCAGCTCCTGGAGGCCGAGTTGGGCCGGGGCGCCTACGGCGAGCACCTCGCGGTCATGCGGGGGGAGATCGACCGCGTGAACCGCGTCATGGAGGCGCTGCTCGACCTCGGCCGTCCGCTGCGCTTCGCCTTCGCCGCCGTGAACCTGCACGAGCTGCTCGAGCGCGTCTGTCTCCTCGCCGACCCGGCCGCGACCGCCCAGGGCGTCCAGCTCGTGCGGCGCTACGACCCGAGCCTCCCCGCGCTCTGGGCGGACCCGGATCGGCTCACCCAGGTCTTCCAGAACCTCGTCCAGAACGGAATCGAGGCGATGCCTGGCGGCGGGCGGCTCACGCTCACGACCCGCGTCTCCCGCGACGCGGTCTACGGGAAGGTCGACCTGGGCGGAGGGCCGCGCCCGCTCGTCGAGGTCCAGGTGGCCGACGAGGGCGAAGGCATCCCCGAGGGGCTGCGCGACCGCGTCTTCGATCCCTTCGTCACGACGAAGCCGCGCGGGCTCGGGCTCGGCCTGGCCCTCGCCCACCGCATCGTGGAGGAGCATCGGGGGGCGCTGCGCGTGACCAGCTCGCCGGGCAAGGGGACGGTCTTCACCTGCTACCTGCCGACCGCGGCGCCCGGAACGCCGGGCAGTCCGGGGACGCCGCTGCCGTGAGTGGGCCCGGCTCGATGCCCGGCACGGGTGCCGGCCGCGACGGTCGCGCGTTCACGAGGGCGGCCCGGTGAGCGACGCGGACACGCTGCCCCCCGCGTCCGCGCGCATCCTCGTGGCGGACGACGAGCCTTCGATCCGCTGGCTCCTGGACCGTCTCCTCCGTCAGGCGGGCCACGCGGTGGTGGTCGTCGAGGATGGATCGGCCGCCCTCGAGCGCGCCGGGGCGGAGCCGTTCGACCTCGCCTTTCTCGACATCCGGATGCCGGGGCTCGACGGCCTCGAGGCGCTCTCCCGGCTGCGGCAGGCCAGCCCGGAGACCGCGGTCATCGTCATGACGGCGCACGGCAGCGTGCGGGCGGCGGTAGAGGCGATGCAGCGCGGCGCCTATGACTACCTCGCCAAGCCGTTCGACAACGACGAGGTGCTCCTTCTGGTGGAGCGCGCGCTCGGGGCCAAGGCGCTCGCGCGGGAGGTCGTGGAGCTCCGGACCGGCATCCAGGAGGTCTGGGAGTTCGGCGCGCTGGTCGGGAAGTCCCCGCGGATGCAAGAGGTGTACAAGACCATCGGCCGCATCGCGGCCACCGACGTGACGGTGCTCCTCCAGGGTGAGTCGGGCACCGGCAAGGAGGTCGTGGCCCGCGCCATCCACCATTACAGCCGCCGCGCGGGGAAGCCGTTCGTCGCCGTGTCGTGCGCGGCGATCCCCGCGACGCTGCTCGAGTCCGAACTGTTCGGTCACGAGCGCGGGGCGTTCACGGACGCCCACCAGCGTCGCATCGGGAAGCTCGAGCTCGCCCACGGCGGCACGGTCTACCTCGACGAGGTCGGCGACCTCGGGCCCGAGCTGCAACCAAAGCTCCTGCGGGCGCTGCAAGAGCGCGAGTTCGAGCGGATCGGCGGCGGCGAGCCGATCCGCGTGGACGTGCGGGTGGTCGCGGCCACCAACCGGGCCCTCGAGGCGCTGATCGAGGACGGGCGGTTCCGCGAGGACCTCTACTACCGCCTCAACGTGGTGAGCCTCACGCTGCCGCCGCTCCGGGAGCGCCGCGAGGATGTCCCGTTCCTGGTGGACCACTTCCTGGGGAAGTATGGCGGCGAGCTCGGGGAGCGCGCGCTGTCGGCCGAGGCGCTCGACCGGCTCCTCGGCTACGGCTGGCCGGGGAACGTCCGCGAGCTCGAGAACGTGATCCAGCACGCCATGGTGATGGCGACCAGCGGCGTCATCCTGCCCGAGCACCTGCCGATCGCCGCCGGCGGTCCGGGGCCGCCCCCGAAAGAGGGCACGCTCGAGCAGCTCATCCACGACAAGCTGGAGGAGTGCGTGCGGGGACTCGGCACGCGCGAGTCGGCGAACCTCTACGAGCTGGTGCTGGGGCTCGTGGAGCGTCCGCTCTTCCGCGCCGTCCTGCGCGAGACCGGCGGGAACCAGCTCCGCGCCGCGGCGCTTCTCGGGATCAACCGGAACACGCTCCGGAAGAAGCTCCGCGCCCTCGGTCTCAAGGCGGAAGGGGAGGAGTAGGGCCGGCTCGACTCAGCTCCTCGCGGCCCGGGCGGCCCGTCGAAGGCGGCGCCCTCCCGCCCCCTCCGCACGGCCGCCCGGGTGCGTCCGCGCCGTCGTCAGACCGGCTCGGCGAGGACGCCCCAGAGGGCGTCCAGGCGCTCCGGTCCGGCGGCGCCGCGGAGGACCTGGTCCACGTCCTCGAACGCCCCGGCCATCTCCGCCTCCTCTCCCGGAAGCAGACCGGCGACCCCTCCCGGTCGCCGGGCCGCCAGGCGGCATGCCCGCAGGTGGTCGTGGACCAGATGGAGGTAATATTCGAGCACGACGACGACGGCGTACCGGTCCGGCGCCGGCGTCGTCTCGCGCGCGATCAGGCGTGCCCCGGAGCGCTCGATGGACACGGCCGCCACCGGCGCCTCCTCGCGCGGGGCGACCTCGACGTCGAGGATCGGCCAGGGCGCGAGCCAGGCCGGGGCGCGCTCGGCCAGCCCGCGCGCGAGCTCGGCAAACCGCCCGAATGCCCGCCGGGTGGGTGCCGGCGCGACGCTGATGGCGCCCGCGCTCATCTCGAGGATCGCCAGGCTCCGCCGGATCCACTGCTCGTCCATCCGCGTGACCGCCATCGTGCCCCCCCGCAGAATGTCGCTCCGTCGAGCCGGCGCCGAGACAGAGCACGGGCCGTGCCACGGGGTCGGGCCCGCGCGCGCCGCACAAATTCGCCGACTTCGCCCCGGTGGCGGGCGGGTGACAGGGGCGCGGGCTGGCGTGGTCGCCCGAAGAGCGGGTGTGATGACCCGGCCGTCCGCCGGCCGGCGTTCCGGGGGAGCCGATCCGGCGACGTCGCCAACGAGAATCCGGCGACGTCGCCTTGACACTCCTGGGGGCGTCCGCTAGGCTACGGGTGCGCGACCGGCGGCCCGGGGTGCTCCCGGGCCGTTCGCGTGCCGGCGGATGCCCGCGGACGCATGATCCACCTCATCTGGCCCATCCCCGCCCTTCCTCTGGCGGGCGCCCTCGTCAACCTCTTCTTCGGGCGGCGGCTCGGGCATCGCGCGCACTGGGTCGCGGTGCCGGCCGTCGGTCTCGCCTTCACCGTCGCGCTCGGCGCCTTCGCGCGGGTCTGGCTGCATCACGAGACGTTCGTCGGCCCGCTCTGGTCGTGGATCGCGGCGGGCGCGTTCCGGGCTCCGGTCACGCTCCAGCTCGACCCGCTCTCGGCCGTCATGCTGCTCGTCGTCACCGGGGTCGGCTTCCTGATCCACGTGTACTCGATCGGCTACATGCACGAGGAGTCCGACTACGCGCGCTTCTTCACGTACCTGAACCTCTTCGTCTTCTCGATGGTCATGCTCGTCCTGGCGGGGAACTTCCTCCTGCTCTACGTCTTCTGGGAGGCGGTCGGCCTCTGCTCGTACCTCCTCATCGGCTTCTGGTACAGGCGGGAGTCGGCGGCGAGCGCCGGGAAGAAGGCGTTCATCGTCAACCGGGTGGGCGACTTCGGGTTCGGCCTCGGGGTGATGCTGATCTGGACGACGCTCGGGACGGTGGAGTACACGGAGGTCTTCGCCAGGGCGCCCACACTCGCCCTCGGCACGGCGACGGCGATCAGCCTCCTCCTCTTCCTCGGCGCCTGCGGCAAGTCGGCGCAGCTGCCGCTCCACACCTGGCTCCCGGACGCCATGGAGGGCCCGACGCCCGTCTCGGCGCTCATCCACGCCGCGACGATGGTGACGGCCGGCGTCTACATGGTGGCGCGCGCCCACGCCCTCTTCGAGCGCTCGCCGCTGGCGCTCGACGTGGTCGCGTGGGTCGGGGTCCTCACGGCCGTCTTCGCCGCCTCGATCGGGCTCGTCCAGACGGACATCAAGCGGATCCTGGCCTACTCGACGGTGAGCCAGCTCGGCTACATGTTCGTCGGCGTGGGCGTGGGGGCGTACGCGGCGGGGATCTACCACCTGGTCACGCACGCCTTCTTCAAGGCGCTTCTGTTCCTCGCCGCCGGTTCGGTGATCCACGCGCTCGGCGGCGAGCAGGACGTCCGGCGGATGGGTGGCCTGTGGCGCCGGCTGCCGTCCACGCGCGACACGATGCTCGTCGCGACCGTCGCGATCTCGGGGCTCCCGCCGTTCTCCGGCTTCTTCTCCAAGGACGAGATCCTGGCGGGGGCCTGGTTCGCCGGCCGCTACGCGGTCTTCGGCCTCGGCCTGCTCGGCTCGGCGCTGACCGCCTTCTACATGTGGCGCCTGGTGCTCCTCACCTTCTTCGGTCGCTCGCGCGTCACCCCCGACGCGGCGCATCACCTCCACGAGTCGCCGCCGGTCATGACGGTGCCGCTCTGGATCCTGGCCCTCTTCGCCGCGGGGGCGGGGGTCTGGGGGCTGCCCTTCGCGGAGGGCACGTGGATCGGCCACTTCCTCGATCCGGTGCTGGGCCACGGGTCGAGCCAGGAGGCCGTACGCCATGGGCCGGCGTGGGGGCTCATGGCGGCCTCCGTGCTCGCCGCGGCGGCCGGCCTCGCGGTGGCCTGGCAGATGTACGGGCGCGGGCGCGCCGACCTCGCGAAGGTGGGCCAGCCGCAGAACGCGGTGCACCGCGTCCTCCTCCACAAGTATTACGTGGACGAGCTCTACGATTGGCTGTTCGTGCGGCCGACCATCCGGGTGGCGCGGTGGTGCGCCGAGGCCTTCGACCTCGGCGTCATCGATGCAGCGGTGAACGGCGTGGCGGCCCTGATCCTGCGCGGGGCGGGTGTGCTGCGCCGCTACCAGACCGGCTTCGTGATGAATTACGCGCTGTCGATGCTGATCGGCGTCGTGGCGCTGCTCGGCCTGCTCCTGTGGCCCCGCTGAGCGCGGCGCCGGTGAGCGTCGCCTCGGTCGCTTCGCTGCCGCCGCGGGTCCTGGCGACCGGCCCCGCCGCGGGCGGGCGGCGAAACATGGCAGCCCGACCATGCTGCTGACGGCGATCGTCTTCCTCCCCACGCTGGGCGCCGCGGCGCTCTTCCTCCTCGACCGCCGGAACGAGCGCCAGCTCCACCAGGTCGCGCTCTTCGTCAGCCTGGTCACCTTCGCCGTCTCCTGCCTCCTCTGGATCGGTTTCGACCCGAGCCGCGCGGGCATGCAGTTCGAGGAGCGGCGGGCCTGGATCCCCGCCTCGGGCGCCAGCTATCACCTCGGCATCGACGGCATCAGCCTGCTGCTGGTCCTCCTGACGACCTTCCTCACGCCGCTCTGCCTGCTCTCGGCGTGGTCCCAGATCACCACGCGGGTGAAGGAGTTCCTGATCGCGATGCTCCTTCTCGAGACGGGCATGATCGGCGTCTTCGTGGCCCTCGACCTCTTCCTCTTCTTCGTCTTCTGGGAGGCGATGCTGATCCCGATGTACTTCGTCATCGGGGTCTGGGGCGGCCCGCGGCGCGTGTACGCGGCGGTGAAGTTCATCCTCTACACGATGGCCGGCTCGGCGCTCATGCTCCTGGCCATCCTGACGCTCTACTACCTCCACGGCAGCCAGTCGGGGACCTATACGTTCGACTACCCCGCCATTGCGGCGATGACGGTGACGCCGGGGTCCCTCCAGGCGCTCCTCTTCCTCGCCTTCGCCCTGGCCTTCGCCATCAAGGTGCCGATGTTCCCGTTCCACACCTGGCTTCCCGACGCGCACGTCGAGGCGCCGACGGCCGGCAGCGTGATCCTGGCCGGCGTCCTCCTCAAGATGGGGACGTACGGCTTCCTCCGCTTCTGTCTTCCCCTCTTCCCGCACGCCTCGGCCGTCTTCGCGCCGGCGATCGCGGTCCTCGCCGTGATCGGGATCCTCTACGGCGCCTGGGTGTCGATGGTCCAGCCGGACCTCAAGAAGCTCATCGCCTATTCGTCGGTGAGCCACCTCGGCTTCGTCATGCTCGGCCTCTTCGCCCTGAACCCGCAGGGCATCGAGGGCGGGATCCTCCAGATGGTCAACCACGGCGTCTCCACGGGGGCGCTCTTCCTCCTGGTCGGCATGATCTACGAGCGGCGGCACTCCCGGCTGATCGCCGACTTCGGGGGGCTCTGGGCGGTGGTCCCCGTCTTCTCGGCGATCTTCCTCTTCGTGACGCTTTCCTCCATCGGGCTGCCGGGGCTCAACGGGTTCGTCGGCGAGTTCCTGATCCTGGTCGGCGCCTTCCAGGTGAGCCGCCTGTTCGCGGCGCTGGGGACGGCCGGGATCATCTTCGCCGCCGTCTACATGCTCTGGATGTACCAGCGCGTCGCCTTCGGCGAGGTGCGCCACGCGGAGAGCCGGCAGTTGCCCGACCTCTCCGCCCGCGAGCTCCTCACGCTGGCGCCGCTGCTGCTGCTGATCCTCTGGATCGGCGTCTATCCCACGCCGTTCACCGCGGTGACCGAGGCGAGCGTGGCCGAGCTGATCGCGGTCGTGAAGGCGAAGGCCGGACCGATGGGCGCCTGGTGGGTCGCGTACTGATGCCGATCACCCTGCCCGCGCTCGCCTGGCCGGTGCTGACCCCGATGCTCATCGTGACCGGCACGAGCGTGGCCTGCCTCCTCCTCGACCTGGTGCCGCCGCTCGACCGGAAGGGGCATCTCGCCGCCGTCGGCGTCCTCGGGCTCGGCGGCGCGCTCCTCGCCTCGGCGATCCTCTGGGGCCAGCCCGCCGCCGCCTTCCAGCGCATGGTGGCCCTGGACGACTTCGCGCTCTTCTTCAACGCGATCTTCTGCGTGGCGGCCGCGCTCGTGCTGCTGCTCTCGGTCGGGTACCTCCGCCGACAGGGCGTGGAGGCGGGCGAGTACTACGTCCTCGTTCTCTTCGCGGCCGTGGGCATGATGCTCATGGCCTCCGCCCTCGACCTCCTCGTCGTCTTCCTCGGCCTCGAGCTGATGTCGCTCTCCCTCTACGTCCTCGCGGGTTTCTTCCGCACGCGGGCCGCGAGCAACGAATCGGCGATGAAGTATTTCCTCCTGGGCGCCTTCGCGAGCGGCTTCTTCGTCTACGGGATCGCGCTCCTCTACGGGGCGACAGGGACGACCAGCCTCGCGGGGCTGGGCGCGGCGGTGGCGGCGCCCGGCGCGGGGCGGGACCCCCTCGTCCTGGCCGGGGTCGCCCTGCTCCTGGTCGGGTTCGGCTTCAAGACCTCGACCGTGCCGTTCCACCAGTGGGTGCCCGACGTCTACGAGGGGGCGCCCACCGCGGTGGCCGCCCTCATCGCCACCGGCTCCAAGGCCGCGGCCTTCGCGGCGCTCCTGCGGGTCCTCATCGCCCTGCGGGCTCTCCAGCCCGACTGGCTGGCGCTCTTCTGGCTCCTGGCCGCGGTGACGATGACGGTCGGGAACGTCGTCGCGCTCGCGCAGCGGAACGTCAAGCGGCTGCTCGCCTACTCCTCGGTCGCCCACGTCGGCTACATGCTGGTCGGAGTCACCGTCGGGTCGGCGGCGGGGCACGCGGCGGTGCTCTACTATCTGGTCGTCTACTCGTTCGCCACGGTCGGCGCCTTCGGGGTCGTCCTGCTCCTGGAGCGCGAGGGACCAGAAGGGAGCGGCGGCCCGGAGGCCGCCGGCCCGAGGCGTGACCGGCTGGTCGAGGCGGTCGACCTGGACGCCTACGGCGGACTCGCGGCCCGGCACCCGGTGCTGGCGCTCACGCTCACCGTCTGCCTGCTCTCGCTGATCGGCATGCCGCCGACCGCGGGGTTCGTGGGGAAGTTCTACCTCTTCGGCGCGGCGATCCGCGACGGCTTCGTGTGGCTCGCCCTCGTCGCCGTGCTGAACTCGGTGGTCGCCGCCTACTACTACCTCCGCCTCGTCGTCTACATGTACATGCGCGACCCGGAGGCGGCGCCCATCCACGCGGCGCTCACGCCGGCGGCCGGGCTCTCGCTCGTCGTCGCCGTCTGGGCCACGTTCCACCTCGGGCTGGCGCCGGCCACCGTGCTCGGCCTCGCCCAGCGCGCCGTCGCGCCGCTCGCGCCGTAGCCCGGCCGGACCGGGGCAAGCCGGCGACAGGACCCGCGGGCGCGGATGGCCTAGACGCGTGAACCAGGCGCGGACGAGCCTGACGGTCGCGGCCCTCACGATGGCCGTGCAGAACGGCATCGTGACGGCCTTCGCCGTCCTCTACCTCCCCCTCGTCCGCGAGTTCGGCGAAGGGCGCGGCGTCGTCGCGGCGGTCCAGTCGAGCGTGGTGCTCCTGGGCGGGCTCGGGGCGCCGCTCGCCGGCGCCGCGCTCGACCGGTGGGGGCCGCGGCGCCTCTTCCAGGCGGGCGCCGCGCTCGCCGCCGCCGGCCTCCTGCTCGCGAGCCAGACGCGCGGGCTCCCGCTCCTCGTGCTGAGCTACGGCGTCCTGGCCGGCGCCGGGCTGTCGGCCCTGGCGAGCGTGCCGAACATGGTGGTGGTGGCGCAGTGGTTCCCCCGGCGGCGCGGCGGTGCGATCGCGCTCGCGGACCTCGGCACCCCGGTCGGCGCGTTCGCGCTCGTCCCGCTGGCGCAGCTCCTGGTGGAGCGGGTCGGCTGGCGGACGAGCGTCCAGCTCCTCGCGGCGCTCCTGCTCCTGGTGGTGCTCCCGGCCAACGCGCTTCAGCGCCTGCCCCCCGGCGATGGCGGTCAGCCCCGGCCCCGCCCCGACGTCCGTCCCTTGCGCGCGGCCGTGCGGACGCCGAGCTTCTGGTGGCTGGCGGCGGTGCGCTTCTGCACCGGCGTCGGCTTCACGCTCGTCAACACGCACGCCGTCGCGGCGGCGATCGACGCCGGCATCGCCCCGCTGGCTGCCGCCGCGGCGCTCGGCGGCGTCAGCGTGGTGAGCCTGGCCGGTCGTCTCGCGGTGGGCGCGCTCGCGGATCGGGCGGGGGCGGCCCGGGCCCTGTCCGTGAGCTTCACGAGCGGGCTCCTCGGGATCGCCTGCCTCGCCCTGCTCGTGACCACGCGCCGCCCGGGCTGGCTCGCGGCCTTCGTCCTCTGTTACGGGCTCGCCCAGGGGAGCGGCGGCATCGTGGCGATGGCCGCCGCGACGGCGACGTTTCACGGGCAGGCGGTGGGCGCGATCACCGGCTGGATCGCGGTCGCCAGCGGGCCGGGCGAGGCGCTCGGCGCGTGGAGTGGCGGAGCGCTCTACGACTGGACGGGCGGGTACGGGTACGCGCTCGCCCTCGCGGGCGCGGCCCTCGTGGCCGGGGTGGCCGCCATCTGGCGGGCAGAGCGCAGGGAGGTCGGTCATGCCCACGCACAGGCTCATTCGCGCTGAGGGGCTGTCCGAGCCCATCAGCCACTACTCGGACGCGGTCCGGGCAGGGAACACGGTCTACGTCTCGGGCCAGGCCAGCCTGGATGGCACGGGACGGCTCGTCGGGGCCGGCGACGTCGTCGCGCAGACGCGCCAGGTGCTGGACAACATGAAGCTCGCGCTCGCCGCGGCCGGCGCGACGCTCGACGACGTGGTGAAGGTGACGGTCTACCTCCGGCACTGCGCCGACCGGCCGAGGGTGAACGAGGTCCGGCAGGCCTATTTCGGCGCGAACCGGCCGGCCAGCACGCTCATCGGCATCGGCGAGTTCGCCATCGACGGGATGCTGGTCGAGATCGACGCGGTGGCAGTCGTCCGGCCGCGTCGGGCCGCCGCGAGCCGGCGGCCGCCGCGCCGGGCGACGCGCCGGCGCCGCGCGCGCTGAGGGTGGGCGCTGGGGCGCCCTTACCCGCGCTGGATCTCGAGCGGCAGCAGCGTGTCCACGAGGGAAGCGCCGCCGTCGGCGTAGATGAGCTGACCGGTGATCCAGCCGGCGTCGGGGGAGCAGAGCAGGCCGACGACGTTCCCGATGTCGGCCGGGGTGCTCATCCGGCCCATGGCCGTCCACCCGCTCGCGTGCCACGACCGCGCCGTCTGGACCACCGGATCCGGCCACCCGTTCAGCACGCTGTCGTCGGTCAGCCCCGGGCTCACCGAGTTGACCGTGATGCCGCGCGGGGCCAGGGTCACCGCGAAGTAGCGGACCACGGATTCCATCGCCGCCTTCGCCGCCCCCATCGCGATCCACGGCTGCCACGTGCCCTTCTGCCCGCCGGGCGCGTACGTGACGGCAACGATCCGCCCGCCCGCCCCCATCAACGCCGCCGCCTCGCGGACGCCGACCAGGAACGCTTCGAGCGTCATGGGGACCTCCTCGGGCTGGTCGGGGAACCCGACCGCGAGACCTCGCGCCGCGAGTCACTCGGTTTGATGTGGTCGGACGGTAAGGCCCCAGTGCCGTGGGAGTCAAGCCGCCGTTTTCACCGAGGCGGAGGCGGGCCGCGCGGCAGAGCACCGCGCGGCCGAGACGCTCCCCTGGCATCGTGGACGGCGCTTCGCGCGGTCGCGGCTTGACACGCGGACGGGGCGATGACACGTTGAGGACGGAGAATTCCGCATCCATGCCGATCCGCTTCGCCTACCGCGGATTCATCTTCGACCTCGACGGCACCGTGTACCGCGGCGACCGTCTCGTGCCGGGCGCGAAGGCGGTCCTCGCCGCGCTCAAGGCCGACGGCCGACGGCTCTGCTTTCTCTCCAACAAGCCCATCGCGAGCCGCGAGGAGTACGCGGCCAAGCTCACGCGGCTCGGCGTCCCGACCGACGCGGACGAGGTCATCAACTCCTCGTACGTCCTCGCGCGCTACCTGGCGCGGGAGGCGCCGGGGGCGCGCTGCTACGTGATCGGGGAGCCGCCGCTCGCCGCCGAGCTCGAGCGGGCCGGCCTGGCCCTGGTGGACGGCCCCAAGGCGGACTGGGTCGTCGTCGCCTTCGACCGCACGTTCGACTACCGGAAGCTCGACGTCGCGCTGCAGGCGGTGACGCGCTACGGGGCGCGGCTCATCGGGACGAACCCGGACCGGACGTGCCCGGTGGAGGACGGCGAGATCCCCGACGCCGCCGGGATGATCGGCGCGGTCGAAGGCGTGACGGGCCGCCGCGTGGACCCGATCGTCGGCAAGCCGTCGCCGATCATGCTCGCGGTCGCGCTCGAGCGGCTCGGCCTCGACCGCCAGGAGTGCGCGGTGGTCGGCGACCGGCTCGAGACCGACATCGCGATGGGGAAAGCGGCCGGCCTCGCCACCATTCTGGTCCTGACCGGGATCACGGCGGCCGGCAGCCCCGAGATCGCGCGCTACGGCCCGGACCACGTCCTGGGGTCGCTTCACGAGCTGCTGGGCCCGGCGCCGGCGCGATGAGCCGCCCCGGCCCGATCCCCGTCGCATCCCGGCGTCCTTGGGCCCGACCGTCGAGCAGGCGACCGCGATGAGCCGGCTCGCCGGGCTCGACGGCCAGGTCGTCGATGCCGTCATCGTGGGGGGCGGGATGGCGGGCGCCGGCGTCGCGCGGGACCTCGCCCTCCGGGGCCTGTCCTGCGTGCTCGTGGAGAAGGGCGACTTCGCCTCGGGCACGACCTCGCGCTCCTCGAAGCTCATCCACGGCGGGCTGCGGTATCTCGAGCTGTTCGACTTCGCGCTGGTCCGCGAGGCGCTCCGAGAGCGGGAGACGCTCGCCCGGCTCGCCCCCCACCTGGTCCGGCCGCTCCCCTTCCTCGTCCCGGTCTACCGGGGCGGCACGCGCAGCCTGATCAAGGTTCGCGTCGGCCTGCGGCTCTACGACCTCCTGACGCCCGGCAAGCGGACCGAGCGCTACCGGACGGTGGACCGGGCCGAGGCGCTGGCCCTCGAGCCGACGCTCCGGCCGGAGGAGCTCGTGGGCGCCGGCTACTACTTCGACGACCTGCTGCTGTCGCCCGAGCGGCTCTGCCTGGAGAACGTCTTCTCGGCGCGGCGGGCCGGCGCCCACGCGGTGAACTACGCCCAGGCCGAGGAATTCCGCCCGCGTCCGGGCGGCGGGTGGAGCGTGCGGGTCCGCGATCTCGTCGCCGGCGACGTGATGACGATCGCCGGGCGCGTGCTGGTCAACGCGACCGGACCGTGGGTCGATCGGATCCGCGAGCGGGCCGGCGTCTGGGAGCGGGGGGCGCGGCTGATCCGGCCGACGAAGGGCGCCCACCTGGTGCTCCCGCGGCTCACCGAGCGCGCGGTCTACCTCTCCACGCACGACGACCGCATGGTGTTCGTGATCCCGTGGCGAGAGTTCTCGCTCGTCGGGACCACCGACACGGACTTCGAGGACAGCCCGGACCGCGTCTGGGCGACGCCGGCGGACGTCGCGTACCTCCTGGCGGAGACGCGCCGCGTCCTGGCGGACCCCCGCGTCGCCGAGAACAACATCGTCTACACCTACGCGGGCGTGCGTCCCCTCACCTTGGAGACGGGCAAGCGCGCCTCGGCGGTCTCCCGGCGGCACCGCGTGGTCGCCGAGGGGCCCGACGACCGATTCCTCTCCATCACCGGCACCAAGCTGACGGCCTTCCGGAGCCTCGCCGAGCAGGTCGGCCAGACGGTGGCGCGGGCCCTGGGCAAGGGCGGGGCGAGCCGCACGGCGTCCCTCGCCCTCGACGGCTCGGACGAGGCGGCGACGGCGCTCGAGGTGCGGGCGATGCTCGACGTGACCGAAGCGGTCCGGGCCTCCGGGCTCGAGCCGGGCCAGGTGGAAGCGCTCGTGAGCACCTACGGCCGGCGCGCGGCGGCCGTCCTCGATCTGGCACGGCGGCTGCCGGGCGGCGCCGAGCGGCTCTGCAAGAGCGCCCCGGACATCGTGGCACAGCTCCACTGGGCCGTGGAGGGCGAGCTGGCCGTGTCGCTCCAGGACGTGCTGCTCCGCCGCACGGGGATCGGCACGGGCCCGTGCCTCGGCCTGGACTGCGCGGGGGCGATCGCGCAGCGCATGGGCGCCCTCCTCAACTGGAGCCCGCGTCGGATCGACGCCGAGCTCGAGGCCTACCAGTCGCTGGTGCGCCAGGGTTTGCGCTTCCGCGGCGGGTGAGCCCGGCCCCATGCCCGTCGACTCGGGCCGGTCCCGGCGCCGGGCCCCGAGGGCC
>JBIOTN010000080.1:0-9296 GCA_044866005.1 Candidatus Rokuibacteriota bacterium
CGCCCTCGGCCGCGCCGCCCGCGGCCGCGCCGCCCGCGGCCGCAGCGCCGGCGGCCGCAGCGCCGGCGGCCGCAGCGCCCGCGGCGAAGCCGCCGGCGAATCCGGCGACCCGGCCGGTCGCGCCCGCCGCGCCGAGCCCCGGCGCGGCGGCGGCCGACCGCCCCGCCGCGGCGGCGAAGCCCCCGGCGCCGGTCGCGCGGCTGACTGCCGAGCAGACGAAAGCGGTCGCGGACCATCTCGAGCTGGCGAGCTTCTTCCGGGAGCGCGGCGACCGCGAGCGGGCGCTGGCCGAGTACCAGCGCGCGCTCGACATCGACCCGGTCAACGCCGAGGCTCGCCGCGCGGTCGCCGAGCTCGAAGCGGCCCCGAAGGCCAAGCGGTGATGCGGCAAGGCGCCGGGCTCGGGGCGACGCTCTTCCTGGGCCTTGCGCTGGCCTCCTGCGCCGCCCCCTCGCCGGCGACCCCCGCCGCGACGCCGTCGTCTCCGCCGGGACCGGTCGCCGCGGCGCCGGCGCCGGTTCCGCGCGTGGCCGAGCGCTGGACCGGGCTCGCCCTGGAACCCGTCACGGAGTCCCTGGCCCGCGCGCTGGGCTTGCCCCGCGTCGAAGGCCTCTACGTGCGAGACGTCGAGCGCGAGAGTCCGGGAGCGTACGCCGGGATCCGCGCGGGTGACGTGCTGCTGCTGGCCGGCGGGACGTACCTCGGGGACCTCGACGCCCTCTCGCGTGTCCTGGGCGGCGCGGCCGCGGGGTCCGCGGTCGAGCTGGTCGTGCGACGGGCCGGCGGCGTGCTGCCCTCGAGCCTTCCCGTGCAGGAGTCACCGCCCGGCCGGCTCGTCCTCGTCATCGAGCCGCCGGTGCGGGGGCTGATCGGCCTGGCCGCCGACGCCGCCGTCCTGTGGGCGTACGGGCCGGTTGCGAACGGCGCGGATCGCGGGATCGTGCCGATCCAGCTCCCCGGCGGGCCGGTCCCGCCGATCGGGCCGCGGCCGGTCGCCTCGCCGGGCGCCGAGCGCGTGATCGCGGTCGACGCCGAGCGCGTCTACCTCGGGTGGGCCGGATCCGAGCTCTACATCGACGTCTACGAGCTCGGCTCCGGTCGCGTGGGGCGGCTGCCGGTCCGTGGGGCCGAGAGCCTGGCGAACCGGTGCCGGCCACAGGGCCTGGCCCGCGTCCTCGGCGAGCTCTGGATGGCGTGCCAGCGGCCGGACGGTCCGGCGATCGCGCGTATCGATCTCGGCTCCGGGACGACGCGCATCGATCCGCTGCCGGCGACCTACTGGTCGGGTCTCGCCTACGACGGGGAGGCGGTGCTCTGGCTCTGCTGCCAGGCATCCGGCGCGGTCTCCCTCGCGCGGACCGAGCTCGCCTCCGGCACGACGAAGGTCTTCCCGCTGCCGGAGCGGGTGACCGCCCTGGCCGCGGAGCCGGGCGCGGTCTACCTGCTCGGTCCGAACGCGATCTATCAGCACAAGCCCTGGCGCTGACGGACGCGCGGCGGGGCGGTCCCCGCGAGGGGCGGGGCGAGGAGGGCAGGTGAGGCCCAGGATGCTCCTGCGATTCGTGGCGGTCGGGGCGGCGCTGGTCCTGACGGCGGCCGCCTGGCCGCCCGCCTGGGCCGCCGGGCGGACCACGGAGGTCCACCTGATCCTCACGGTGGATCTCCAGCGCGCGCAGCCGAACGGCCCGCCCGACGAGCCGCTCGAGCCCGCGCCGTCGGTCGAGCAGCGCGTGCGCCAGCTGGTCGCCGCTCATCCCGCGTTCCGCGACGTGACGCTGAAGGTATCGAGGAGCGAGACGCCGCCGAACCCGCGCGTCCCCGCGGACTTCGTCCGGCTGGCGGACCAGGGCGTGGACGACGTGGTGGTCGTCCACCTCGACTATCACCTCCGCCTCGACAATTTCCGCGCCAGCGGACGGGCCGCCGTCCGGGGCTTCGTGGCGGTCTGGAGCGTCGCGGGGCGCCGCCAGGTCGTCTCGCGCCCGGTCACCGCCGCGGTCGGGTACCCGGGCGAGGTGACGAAGGCGGCCGTCATCCAGGCCGAGGTCGCGGCCCGGGCGCGGGGGACCATGGTCCCGGTCGAGGAGGTCGAGCTCGGGCTGCTCGACGCCGCGGTGAAAGAGCGGCTCGAGCGCGAGCTCCAGGCGGCGCTCGGCGTCTACCACCCCGTCTCGCTTCCACGGCTCTCCCGCGAGGCGGTGCACGAAGGGATGGGGCGTCTCGGCCGCTTCCTCGCCGCCTCGCCGGACCGCCGGGACGAGGCCGTCCAGGTCATCGGGGACTATCTGGCCCGCTACCCGGACTCGCCGCACCGGGCGGAGCTCGAGCTGCGCTTGCGGCGGCTCAGGCTCGCGGCGGCGCGGGACCCCCGGCAGGAGGCGGAGGCTCAGCGCGAGCGGGCGGCGAACCGGGTCGCCCAGTCGCTGACCGCCCGCCAGCTGGCGGAGCTCTTCGAGAAGCTCGTGGGATCGGTCGTGGAAGTCCGGGCGTTCAAGCTCGACTGGCGGGACGACGCGGTCGTCATGACGCCGCTCGACAAGAACCAGGACTTCGTGGTCGAGCAGATCCCGAGCCGGGTCCGGGAGCTGGACGCCGACCCCTCGCCGATCTACGTCCTCGTCGTCGGCCGGCGCGCCGACCCCGTGTTCGTGGACGTCAAGGTCCCGGTGATCCGCTGGGTCGGCTGCCCGAAGTCCGCGGCCTGTTGATGCTTCGGAGGGGGCCTCGACGGCCCCCTCCGATTTCCTCCCCCCGGATCGGTGCGCGGGCGAAGCCCGCGCGCGAAGCGCTCCGATCGAGAGCGCCAGGTTCTGCTTCGGTCGGCGTCGTTTCCTACGCGGGGTCCGCTTGGGCGGTGCCGGGGGCCGCGAGGATGTGCGAGGCGTGGTGGTGGACCAGGAGCCAATCGCCGCCGTGCCGCTCGAAGACGTTGGTGGCGAGGATGGCCGTGACCGACAGGTTGCCGCGGGCCTCGGACAGGATGTTCTCGGTACAGACGACCCAGGCGAGATCGCCCCGCACCTCGACCTGGAGATCGGTGACGGTGAAGCGCATCTCGCGGGTGTTCCGGAAGATCGCGTCCCAGGAGTCGCGCACCGCCTCCCAGCCCGTGAGTCGCGGCCAGCCCGGATGCACGCACGCCACCCGCTCCTCGTGCACCCAGAGCGGCGCCATCTCCGACAGGCTCAGGCTTTCGAACGCGTGATAGAAGCGCTCGTTCGCCGCGCGGACGGCCTCGTCAGCCATCGGCCCCGCCGTCCGCCGTGACGATCACGCGATCGCCCTCGACCCGAACGGGGAGCGGATAGAGCGAGCCGCCGGTGCAGGGACCGCCCGCGCAGCGCCCGGTATCCGGCTCGTAGAGGGCCCCGTGGGTCGCGCAGATCAGGAGCCGGCCGTCCTCGGTGAAGAACTCGTTGGGCCACCAGTCGAGCGGCGTGCCGGCGTGAATGCACCGGTTCACGTAGGCGTAGAAGCGGCCGTCGAGGTTCACGACGAAGCCCTCCACCTGGCGCCCGCGCCAGAGGAGCGGGAACTTGGCGGAGGTGCCCGGAGGGATCTCGTGCGTGGCGGCGGACCACTCGGTCATCGAGCGTGGACCCCGGTGCGTGCCCTGGATGCGCCGGACTTCGGCCGGCGCGGCCCAGGCCGATCCTAGCAGGCTCGGGGCGGGGGGTACAACGGCGAGGGACGGGCGGGCCGGCCTACTTGTGGCAGCCCGGCATGAGCTCCGCGAAGTCCACGACCGGAACTTCGAGCACGCCGTGGCGGAGCTGGGGATCGCCGGGCTCTGACGGGCCGAGCGTCCCGAGGCGAGGCGAGGAGGGCGCCGCGAAGGCCTGGGAGCCGCGGAGCGTCGAGGCGGGCCCCGGCTCCTGGACGAGACGGCCGCCCGCGTAGAGCCAGCCCCCCGCCGCGGCGAGGAACGTGCCGGCGAGCGCCCCGACGGCGCGCGCCAGTCGGCGGCGCTGGCGGCGCGTGAGCCGCCGGCGCCGGCCCTTCCATCCATTCCGCCCGCCGTGTGTCTTCACCCTGCCTCCTCCGCCCCCTGGCCGGAGCAAGAAGGGTGCCGCGAGCGGAACCCCGCGCGGCGCCGTGCGCCGCGGGTCGGGCGCGGGCACTCGGGCCCGGCGGCGCGTGTAATTCTTGCGCGGCCGGCAGCAGCCCGTGCGAGCGCCGCCGCGCCCCGCCGCGCGGTCGTGGCGAGCCGGCGCGGCGGGGGCGCGTCAGACCCGTGTGGTAGAGTGAACCTCGTGGCGACGCCGCGGCTCGCCGTCGAGGTGCGAGGTCTCGAGAAGACGTTCCGGGCGGCGTGGCCCCGCCGCCATCGGCAGCTCGCCCTCCGAGGGGTCTCCTTCGACGTCCCCGAGGGCCGGATCTTCGGCGTGATCGGGCCCAACGGCGCCGGGAAGACGACCCTCCTCTCGATCCTCGCCACCCTGCTCCTGCCCGACCGCGGGGAGGCGCGTGTCCTCGGACTGGACGTGGTCCGCGCGGCGGGCGCGGTGCGGGAACGCATCAACATGGTCTCCGGAAGCACGTCGTTCCTCTGGAGCCTCACCCCGCGCGACGTGCTGGACGTCGCCGCACGCAGCTACGGCCTCGGCCGCGCCAGTCGCCGCGACCGCGTGGCGCGGCTCCTGGCGCAGTTCGAGCTCGAGCCGTTCGCCCGGACGCCCTACAACGAGCTCTCCACCGGGCTCAAGCAACGGCTCGCCCTGGCGAAGGCGTTCGTCAACGATCCCGAGGTCCTGATCCTCGACGAGCCGACCGTCGGGCTCGACCCCGACGTCTCGGTCCGGATCCGCGAGCAGATCTCGGCGCTCCGGCGCGGCCGGCCCATCACGATCCTCCTGTCGACCCACTACATGCGGGAGGCCGAGCAGCTCTGCGACGAGGTCGTCTTCCTCCGCACGGGCGCGATCCTGGCGCGGGGGGATCCGGCGAGCCTGAAGCGGCAGATCCTGACCGGCGACCGCATCACGCTGCGGCTCGACGGCGACGGCGTCCGAGGCCTCGCGGGGCTGCCGGGGGTGCTGGGGCTCGCGGAGCGGGCGGACGGGTGCCTGGACTGCCTCGTGGACGACGCCCGGAAGCGGCTGCCCGAGATCCTCCGGTACCTCCTGGAGCACGGGGTCACCGTCAGCGAGGTGAGCGTGGCGGAGCCGAGCCTGGAGTCGGTCTTCATCGAGCTGGCCCGATGAGGTGCCCCGGGGCGGGGCATCCGTCGCGGAGGCTATGCCGGTGACCGTGGCGAGTGTGGGGCGCGAGCTGACCAAGACCTCGGCGTTCTTCGTCAAGAGCTGGCTCATGACGCGCCGGAACGTCATGACGGTGTTCGAGGTGGCGTTCTGGCCGGTCGTGGGGCTGCTCTCGGTCGGGCTCATGACGACCTTCCTCCGCGTCCCCGTCGAGACGGCCGTGTTCGTGCTGGTGGGGACGCTGGCCTTTTCCGTCGTCCAGGTCTGCCAGCTGGACGTCGCGTACGCCGTGCTCTTCGACATGTGGGCGAAGAGCATCCGGCACCAGTTCCTGGCGCCGGTCGCCCCGTGGCACATGGCGCTGGGGGCCTGGCTCATGGGCCTCCTGCGGGGCGTGACGGTCTTCGGGCTGATGACCGCGGTGAGCTACGCCGCCTTCGACGTGAGCTTCGTGGCACCAGGCCTGACGGCGACGGCCGCGTTCCTCCTGGGCCTCCTCCTGTCGGCGGCGGGGGTGGGGCTGATCGTGGCGACGCTCCTCCTCCTGTTCGGGGTCCACGCGGAGGTGACGGCCTGGTCGGGTGTCAGCCTGATCCTGCTGGTCTGCGGCATCTATTATCCAGTGTCCCTCCTGCCCGGGCCCCTGGCCGCCGTCGCGGCAGGGATCCCCCTGACCTACTTCCTCGAGGCCTTCCGTGCCCACTACGGCTTCTCCCCCGTCTTCCCGGCGCCGCTGGCCCGGGGGTACCTGATCGCCCTGGCCTACCTGGTCGCCGGCTATGCCGCCTTCAGCTGGGCCGCCGGCCGCGCCCGCCGGACGGGGATGCTCCTGCGGCTCTCCGACTGAAAAATGTCCACCGCGGAGTGTCAGGGGGCGCAGGCCTTAGGCACATCCCCCGAGGGACCCGACGTCGTCTTTCGGACACTCCACGCCGGACCCCGCTCCAGTGGCGGAGAAAAATCGCCGGCCGTGCCTTTGGCATCCCATTGGCAAGGGCGGGTGGCAGATGCGGGCGACAGCACTCGGTCTCGAGGGGCGACTCTGGCGGGCATTCTGCGGTCTTGCCGACCGGGCTCGGGTTCGCCAGGTTCCCCCGCCCGGCGTCGTCGACGGATACATGAGCCCGGTGACCGAGGATCGCTGTCTGGACCCCCGGTGCCTGGACGACCCCGCCCGGTTCTATCCCGCCCCACCGCCCATCCGACCGGACGTGTGGGAGACGGTAGACCAGGCCGACGGGGTGGACGTCGAGGCGCTCGTCTTCCAGAGCCCGGCCCCGTTCGGCATTCCGGCCAACGACCGGGTGACCGTGCGCTTCTACCGCCCGGCCGTCCGGCGTCCCCGTTACAGCCTCCTCGTGCTCCACGGGATCTGGCGTCAGGACCAGGTCTTCGAGGACAAGCTCTGCCGCGAGCTCGCCCAGCACGGCGTGTCCAGCGCGGTCCTCGCCCTGCCCTTCCACTGGGAGCGGGCGCCGCAGGGTACGGCGAGCGGGGCGCATTTCCTGTCCGGAGACCCGCTCTGGAGCTCGGCCGCGTTCCGCCAGGCGATCGTGGACGCGCGCGCGGTGCTCGGCCTCCTGCGAGGCCGCGGGGTGCCGGTCGGCGTGATCGGCTTCAGCCTGGGCGGGATCGTGGCCCACGTCCTGATGGCGGTCGAGCCCGTCGACCTGGGGGTCTCGGCCCTGGCCGGCGGGGACACCGCGGGGATCGTCTGGGAAAGCCTGCTGACCCGGGCCTACCGGCGCGCCATGGAGGCGCGAGGCGTCACGCTCGCCCGCCTCGCCGCGCTGTGGGCCACCGGGAACCCGACGCTCTTCGCGCGGCGCCGCCGCGCCCCGCGCATGCTCATGCTGAACGCGAGCTACGACCTGCTCCTCCCGCTCCGCTTCACGAGGGAGCTGTGGCAGGCGCTCGGGGAGCCGCCGATCCGCTGGCTGCCGGCGGGGCACATCACCGCTTTCCTCTTCCGCAGCGCCATCGTGTCCGAGGTCCTCGACGCGATGGGCCTGCCGCGACCTCTCCCGGTGCCGCGGCGCCTCCGTCTCAGGCAGGCCCTGGCGAAACGCGAAGCGCGCCTGGCCGCCTGAGCCCGCTCTTTCCCCGCCCCGCTCGATCGCTCCGCGCCGTCGGGTGCCTGGCGCTCCTCCTCGCCCTCGTCCTCGGATTCTCCTCGCTCGCCGCCGCCGCGGGGAGGGCCGTGCGCTATTCCGGTCGCGTCGAGCGGGTCGACCTCGGTGAGGGCTTGATCGTCGTGGACGAGCTGGGGGCGAAAGGGCAGCACCACCGGCACGAGCTCTACGTGGACGCCGCGACGCCGATCGTCACCACGGAGCGGCTGCGGCCGTGGGAGATGCGGGACGGTCGCACGTACCAGGAGATTCCCGTCTCCCTGGTGGACCTCCTCTCCGGGGACTTCGTCGTGGTGGAGTCGGTGATCGAGGAGGGGCGCGCCGTGGCCCTGCGCGTCACGATCGTGGAGCGCGCGCGCGCCTCCGGCCGGCCCTGAGTTGTTCGGAGAGGGCCTCGACGGCCCCCTCCGATTCCTCCCCCCCCGGGTTGCGGCGGCGAAGAGCCTGTGAAGAAATCTGTGCCGCGCCGCCGGTCTGGGCGATAGAGTGCGCGCATGACCAACACCTTGTTCCCCCTGCCGCCGGAAAGGGCCCCCGATCTCAACGCCGCTCGCGAACCAGCCGAGCCACGCCTGCAGCGGCCGGACCGCCGGCAGGTGGAGCTGCGGGCAGTGGACCTGGACGGGTTGCTGCCCGCCGACCACCGGGCGCGGATCGTGTGGGACTTCGTCGAGGGCTTGGAGTTGACCCCGCTGTACGGGATGATCCGGGCCGTCGAGGGCCACGCGGGGCGGCCGTCGATCGATCCGGCGATTCTCATGGCCCTGTGGCTGTACGCGACACTGGAGGGGGTGGGGAGCGCGCGCGCGGTGGCGCGGCTGTGCGAGGCGCATGACGCCTACCGGTGGCTGTGCGGCGGCGTATCGGTGAACTATCACACGCTGGCGGACTTCCGCGTGGGGCACCCCGAGTATCTGGACCAGGTCCTGACGACGAGCGTCGCGACGCTGGTGGCGGAGGGGTTGGTGGACCTCACGCGGGTGACGCAAGACGGGGTCAAGGTGCGGGCGAGTGCGGGGGGTGGGTCGTTTCGCCGGGGGGCGCGGTTGCGGCAGGCCCTGGCCGCGGCCGAGGCGCAGGTGGCGGCGCTGCAGCGGGAAGTCGAGGCGGATCCGGGGGCCACGGCGCGGCGCCAGGCGGCCGCGCGGCAGCGCGCGGCGGAGGACCGGCGGGCGCGGGTCGCGCGCGCCTTGGCGGAGTTGCCGGCGGTGGCGGCGCGGCGGCAGAAGGCGCGGCGGCGGGGGGAGGCTCGGGTCTCCACGACGGATCCCGAGGCGCGCGTCATGAAGATGGCCGACGGGGGCTATCGGCCGGCGGTGAACGTGCAGCTGGCGGCGACCCCGCGGAGCCAGGTGATCGTCGGGGTCGCGGTCAGCAACCGAGGGACCGACCAGGGGCAGCTCACGCCGATGGTGGAGCAACTGCAGCGTCGGTACCGGCAGGCGCCGGCGGAATTGCTCGCGGACGGCGGCTACGTCGCCCTGGACGATATCCGGACCCTGGAGGCGCCGCCGGTCGGCTGCCGCGTGTACGCGCCCCCGGCCGGGTCCCAGGATCCGACCCGGGCCCAGCGGCCCCTCTGGCGTGCGGACGATCCGGTCATTGCGGCCTGGCGCGCCCGGATGCGAACCCCGGAGGCCGAAGCGCTCTACAAGGAGCGGGCGGCGACGAGCGAGTGCGTGAACGCCCTCGCGCGCAATCGGGGGTTGCGACAGCTCGTCGTTCGCGGCCTGAGAAAGGCGCGGGGCGTGCTGCTCTGGTTTGCCATCGCGCACACTCTTCTCCGGGCGGTGCGCTTGCGGCAGCTGGCCCTCGCCCGCTGACGGGAGGCGAGTCAGCCGGGCGGCCCCGCCGGGCCCTGAACTGGCCGTGACGGTCGGTCCCCATTGACCGTATTCGGGTTGGAACCCCAGCGCCATACGTTGGATGCCGACCCTACGTCGGCTCCCGAGTATCGGTTTGA
>JBIOTN010000081.1:0-16682 GCA_044866005.1 Candidatus Rokuibacteriota bacterium
GCGTCGCATCCCGGCGTCCGGCATCACGGCCGGGACGCGCTCGGCCTGCGGCCTCGCGGCCGTCCCGGCCTCTGGGGGCCTCGGCCGGCCTCCTCATAGGGCTGGGTGGGCGGGCCGGCATACGCCTCGGCCGCCCTCGGCCCTGCGTCCTAGGCCTGCTCGGGTCTCGGCCCGGGGCCAGGACACTCAGCTGCGAAGGTCCCTGGCGCAGGGTCCGCCACCGGTGAGCGACTGCCGGATCCTGGTGCTCGAGGACGCCGAGGCGGTCGCGCGCGCCGCGGCGGAGCGCATCGTCGCGCGGGTCCAGGACGCCCCCGCGGACCGCGGGCGCTGCGCGCTGGCGCTCTCCGGCGGCTCGACCCCCCGCGCGCTCTACCGGCTCCTCGCCCGGGATCCGTACCGCGCGCGGGTCGCGTGGGACCGCGTCGAGCTCTTCTGGGGCGACGAGCGGTGCGTGCCGCCGTCCGACCCGGAGTCGAACTACCGGATGGCGAAGGAGAGCCTCCTCGACGCCGTGGCGGTCCCCCCGGCGCGCGTCCACCGGATCCCGGCCGGGACCGGCGAGCCGGCGGCGGTCGCGCGCGCCTACGAGGCCGAGCTGGCCCGCGTCCTCGGCGGCACGCCGGGCGGCCCGCCGCCCCGGCTCGACCTCGTCCTCCTCGGCATGGGCGCCGACGGCCACACCGCCTCCCTCTTTCCCCGCTCTCCGGCGCTCGCCGAGTCGGTGCGGTGGGTCGTCGCGACGGCCGCCCCGGTCGGCGTGCCCGAGCGGATCACGCTGACCTGGCCGATCCTGAACCGCGCGGCCCACGTCCTCGTCCTCGTCGCCGGGCCCGACAAGGCCGGCACCCTCCGCGACGTCCTCGAAGGCCCCCGCGATCCCGGGCGGCTCCCGGCGCAGGGGATCCAGCCGGCGGCGGGCACGGTCGAGTGGCTCGTGGACCGCGCGGCGGCCGCGCGCCTCTCCGCGGCCGAGACCTCCGCGTGAGGCGGCCCGGATGACCGAGAGCGCCCGCGCCGCGATGCCGGTCCTCACGCACCACCTGCGGCAGGAGCGCGCGGCCCACCCCGCCCTCACCGACGACCTCGCCGCCCTCCTCGTCGAGATCGGGCTCGCCGGCAAGATCATCGCCCGCGACGTGGCCGGCGCCGCGCTGAGCGGCCGCCTCGGGGAGACGGGCGAGACGAACGTCCAGGACGAGCAGGTCAAAGCGCTCGACCGGTGGGCGAACGAGGTCATGGTGGACGTGCTCCGCCGGAGCGGGCTCGTCTGCACCATGGTGTCGGAGGAGCTGGCGGCGCCCCTCCACCTCGAGGGCGCCTGCGCGCGGAGCCGCTACCTCGTCTGCTTCGATCCGGTGGACGGGTCGTCGAACACCGACATCAACGGCATCGTCGGGACCATCTTCGGGGTCCGGCCGAGCGGAGGGCCGGGGCCGGACGGGCGCGCCGGCGACCACGCGGCGAACGCGCTCGGCCCCGGGACCGCGCAGGTCGCCGCCGGCTACGTCATGTACGGCCCCGCCACGGTGCTCGTCTACACGGCCGGTCACGGCGTCCACGGCCTCACCCTCGACACGACGACCGGCGAGTACGTCCTGACCCATCCCGGCATCCGGATGCCGGGACACGGCAAGACCTACAGCGTGAACGAGGGCAACTGGCACCGCTGGGGCGGGGCGCCCCGCGAGTTCATCGAGTCGCTGCGGGCCGGCGCCGACGGCGCGCCGCGCTACAGCCTCCGCTACGGCGGCTCGCTCGTCGCCGACTTCCACCGGACGCTGCTGGAAGGCGGGATCTACCTCTATCCCGCGGAGGTGGACGGCCGGCGGGCGCGCGGCAAGCTGCGGCTGCTCTACGAGGCGGCGCCGCTCGCCCTCCTGGCCGAGGCGGCCGGCGGGCGCGCCAGCACCGGCACGGAGCGTATCCTGGAGATCGTGGCCACGGAGTACCACCAGCGCGTGCCGCTCCTCATCGGAAGCGCCGAGGAGGTCGGCCGCGCCGAAGCGTTCCACCGAGCTGCGCGGGACGCGGCCCCGAGGGCCCGCGCCTGAGGGCGCCTCCCGCCCCGCCGGCCCGGTGCGTCGGCTCGGAGGCAACGCCCATGCTGAACGGTCGCGTCCGCGAGATGCTCGGCTGGTACGGCAGCGACAGCCCCGGCACCCTCACGAATCTCGCCCGGCTCCTCACCCACGGTCGGCTCGCGGGGACCGGGAAGCTCGTCATCCTGCCGGTCGATCAGGGATTCGAGCACGGCCCGGGCCGGAGCTTCGGCCCGAACCCGCCGGCCTACGACCCCCACTATCACTTCGAGCTGGCCATCGAGGCGGGGTGCAGCGCCTACGCGGCCCCGCTCGGGTTCCTCGAGGCGGGGGCGCGGGAGTACGCCGGCCAGATCCCGCTCATCCTCAAGCTGAACAACCACGACGTCCTGCTCGAAGAGGCGGATCCGGCGCAGGCCGTCACGGGCAGCGTCCGGGACGCGCTCCGCCTGGGCTGCGTCGGCGTCGGGTTCACGATCTACCCGGGCTCGGCGGCCCGGCTCGAGATGTACGGCCAGGTCCGGACGATCGCCGAGGAGGCGAAGGCGCTCGGGCTGGCCGTGGTGATCTGGTCCTATCCGCGCGGCTCGGGGCTCTCCAAGGCCGGCGAGACGGCACTCGACGTCACCGCCTACGCGGCGCACATCGCGGCGCAGCTCGGGGCGCACGTCGTCAAGGTCAAGCTGCCCTCGGCCCACCTCGAGCAGGCCGCGGCGAAGAAGGTCTACGAGGCGCAGGCGATCCCGGCCGGGACGCTCGCCGAGCGCGTGCGCCACGTCGTCCAGAGCTGCTTCAACGGGCGGCGGATCGTGATTTTCTCCGGCGGGCCGGCCCAGGAGAGCGACGAGGCGGTGTTCGAGGAAGTGCGCGCGATCCGCGACGGGGGCGGGTTCGGCTCGATCATCGGGCGCAACTCCTTCCAGCGGAAGCGCCCGGACGCGCTGCGGTTCCTCCGCACGGTCATGGACATCTACGCCGGGAGTGTCAAGTAGCCGCCCGGCCCGGCGGATCGTAGAGGACGGCGACCCGGTCGCCGCGCCGTTCCGCCACGCGCCGGGGGGACGCCTCGTCCTCCGGCAGCGTGTACACCCGGCGGGGCGGCCGTCAACCCTCCGGCCGGCGCGGCCGGGCCAGCCCCGCAACGAGATTCACGAGGTCGGTCGGGTCGACCGGCTTCGTGACGTGCGCGTGGAACCCTGCCGACAGCGCCCGCTCGCGGTCGTCGAGGCTCGCGTACGCGGTGAGCGCGACTGCGGGGATCGTGGCGCCCCGTCCGGGGTCGCGGGCTCGCAGCTCCCGGATCACGGCGTAGCCGTCCTCTCCCGGCATCGCGATGTCGCAGACGAGCACGTCCGGCCGGAAGTGCTCGAACGCCGCCCGCGCCTCGCGGGCGCTGAGGACGGCGGCCACCGCCGCCCCGGCCCGCGAGAGGATCGCGGTCACGAGCTCGAGGGCGTCCGGGTCGTCGTCGACGACGAGGATCCGCCTGCCCTCGAGCACCGCGGCGGCGCCGCTGCCCGGCTCGCCGGCCGACGGCGACCGCACCAGCAGCTCGCCGCGCGTGAGGAAGACGGCCGGCACGGGGAGCGTGACCGTGAACGTCGCGCCCTGCCCGTCCCCCCGGCTCTCGGCGGCCACGGTCCCGCCGTGCAGCTCCACCAGGTGGCGCACGATCGCGAGCCCGAGGCCGAGACCCGTGTGCGCGCGGGTCGTCGCCGTGTCGGCTTGACGGAAGCGGTCGAAGACGTACGGCAGGAACGCCGGCGGGATCCCCTCACCCGTGTCGCGCACCCGGATCTCCACGTGGCTCACGGCGCGCGAGAGCCGGACCTCCACCCGCCCGCCGGTCGCCGTGAACTTCACGGCGTTCGCCAGGAGATTCCAGACCACCTGCTGGAGGCGGTCGGGGTCTCCCGAGATCGGCGGCGTCGTCGGATCGAGCTCGGTGGCCACGTGGATCCCCTTCGCCTCGGCGGCCGGGCGGATGGCCTCGATCGCCGCGCCGACGACGGTGGCGACGTCCACGGGCTGCAGCTCCAGGCGGAGCTTCCCCGTGACGACCCGCGAGATGTCGAGAATGTCGTTGATGAGCTGGGCCTGGACCCGGACGTTGCGCTCGATGCTCTCCAGCGCGCGCGCCGCGGTCGGAGGGTCGAGCTTTCCCGCACGGAGGAGCCGCACCCAGCCGAGCAAGGCGGTCAAGGGCGTCCTGAGCTCGTGGGAGAGGGTCGCGAGGAACTGGTCCTTGGTCCGGTTCGCCGCCTCCGCGTCGGCCCGCGCCCGCCGCTCGGCCTCGTAGAGGCGCGCCCGCTCGAGGGCCTGCGCGCACTGCCGCCCGAGGGTCAGGGCGAACGCCTGCTCGTCGGGGAGGAACGCGCGGAATGCGCCGAAGCCGAACTGCAGCACCCCGACGGCGCGGCCACGCAGGATGAGCGGGACGATCGCCGCCGCCTCGGGTAGGCCGGCCAGCCGCGCGAACTCGGGGTAGCGCGCCGCCCGCGCCTCGCGGCTCTCCAGGAACACGGGCTCGCCGGTCGCGAGCGCGTCGGCGAAGGGCGTGGCCGCGTCGAGCGGGATCCGCGTCCATGCCTCGAGCAGCGCATCCGGGTACCCCGCCGCCGAGAGAAGCCCCAGCTCCTCCCCCCCCTCGCCCACGACCGCCACGACGCCGGCGACGGCCCCGAGGGCCCCCATCCCCTGCTCGACGATGACCTGAGCGACCTCCGCCGGCGCCAGGGCCTCGGCGAGCGCGGCCGTCACGGCCTGGAGCCGCGCCGTCCGCTCGGCCGCGCGCTCGGCCGCCTGCCGCGCGCGGCGCTCGGCTGCGTACAGGCGGGCATGCTCGATGGCGCCGGCCGCGCGGCGCGCCAGGACCCCCACCAGTGACAGGTCCGCCGGGCTGTAGGCGCGGCTCGGCGTCGCGCTGACGAGCGAGAGGACGCCGAGCGTCCGGCCGTGCACCGTCAGCGGCACGCAGACCGCGGAGGCCGCTCCCAGCGCCAGGATCGTCGGCACGTCGCGGGCCTCGCGGCCGAGCGACACCATCCGGGGGTCGGTCACCTGGCGGTAGAGCTCGACCTTGCCCGTCCTCACCACCCGCGCCGGTCCCCAGGGCGCGTCGGGATCGACGGGGAAGCGCCCTTCGAGCCTCCGCGCCAGCTCGCGCTTCGCGGGGTCGGCGTGCGCCGCGGCAAGCCGCCGCAGCATCGGCCCCTCCTCGAGGAGATCCACGGCGCACCAGTCCGCGAGTGTCGGCACCACCAGGCGCACGAGCTGCGCCAGCGTGGACTCGTGATCGAGCGTGGACCCGAGGAGGCTGTACGCGTCGGCCAGCAGCTCCTCGCGCGCCGTGCCGGCCGTGCGGCTCGCCTGGGCGAGGGGCTTGCGTCTCCGGGACTCCGGCCGATCGGCCGAGCTTGCTGGCTCCTGCGCGTCCATCCCGCTCCTTCGTGATCGCTGCCGGGGCCCCCGGCGGCGGGCTCTCACTATACTCCACCCCGCCCGCGACGGGGAGCCGCCAGCGCGACAGCCGCGACGGGTGATGACGCGGCGCGGCTTGCGCCGGGCGCTCCCACGAGGCTAGCCTTGATCTCCCGCAGTACCGGCAACGGGACGGCGCCATGGTACTCGGCAGAGAGATGGCGCAGGAGGGCGCCATGGCGCCGCCGAAGGCTCGCTGACAGGGGATCATGGCCGGGCCGCACCCCTCGCCCCCTCCCCGGTTCGGGGGAGCCACCGTTCTCGTCGTCGAGGACCACGAGGACAGCCGGGACGCCATGCGGCTCATCCTCGAATCGCACGGGATCCGCGTCCTCCTCGCCGCCGACGGCGAGGAGGCGCTGCAGACGCTGGCCCGCGAGCAGCCGGACCTCGTCTTCTGCGATCTCCGCATGCCCCGGCTCGACGGCTTCGCGTTCATGGACCGGCTCCGCGGCGATCCCAAGCTCGCGCGCGTCCGCGTCATCGCCGTCTCCGGCCTGGGCGATCGGGAGACCGCGAGGCGCGCGTGGAAGGCGGGCTTCGACGCGCACCTGGTCAAGCCGCTCGACCACGACGCCATCACCGCGGCGCTCGCCCGTGTCCTCTGGGCCCACGATGCCGCGCCCGCCTCGCCGGGGCGGGGGGCTGCAGGCCGGTCGGCCAAGGCTCGCCCCGAGCGGTAGAACGGACTGCCTCCCGAGTTTCCCGCGACGATCGCCCTCGTGATCCACCGGTCTCCGCTCTACGGGAGCCCGCTGGTCGGCGTGCTCCTCTCCGGCGGCGGAGGGGACGGCGTCCGGGGCCCGATCGCCATCAAGGCGGCGGACGGACTGTCCGTTTTCCCCGCAGTACACGCGGCGCCGAGGCGAGCCGCGCCCTTGACCCCCCGAGGCGCTCTGGCCTAGACTCGGACCGGGGCCTGCCGCGCCGCTCCAGGCCGTCCGCTCCCAGGAAGACCAGGCCAC
Organism: Candidatus Rokuibacteriota bacterium; assembly: GCA_044866005.1. Taxonomy (GTDB): domain Bacteria; phylum Methylomirabilota; class Methylomirabilia; order Rokubacteriales; family DASRDR01; genus JBIOTN01. Next base: position 6,488 of record JBIOTN010000081.1, read on the forward strand.
CGTGGGTCGGAAACAGCGCTCCGGTAACCACCCCGGCGCCAGCGCCGCCGCCTTCGACGTCGTCTCGTTCGCCGCGTCCGCGGGCGGGCTCAGGGCCCTGGGCGACGTCTTCTCGGCCCTTCCCGCGGACTTCCCCGCCGCGCTGGTCGTCGTCCAGCACCTGGACCCGCGGCACCGGAGCCTCATGGCCGACATCCTGAGCCGGCGGACCGCGCTCGAGGTCAAGCAGGCCGAAGAAGGGGACGCGCTCCGGCCCGGGACGATCCACATCGCGCCGCCCAACAAGCACCTCCTGGTCAACCCGGACGGGTCGCTCGCCCTCGCGCAGTCGGAGCTGGTCCACTTCGTCCGTCCGTCGGCGGACCTCCTGTTCGAGTCGGTCGCCGCGAGCTTCAAGCACCGCGCGATCGCCGTCGTCCTCACCGGCACCGGGAGCGATGGCACCATGGGCGTCCAGGCGATCAAGAAGATGGGTGGCACCGTGATCGCCCAGGACGAGGCGACGTCCGAGTTCTTCGGCATGCCGAGCGCGGCCATCAACACGGGGAGCGTGGACTTCGTGCTCCCGCTCAAGGAGATCCCGGCCGCGCTCGTGACGCTGGTCATGACCGGAGAGGCCGGATGACGGCGGCCGAGACGTCCCCCGAGCTCGAGCTGCTCCTCGACTACCTCAAGCGCACGCGCGGCTTCGACTTCACCGCCTACAAGCGCGCGAGCTTGACGCGCCGCATCCTGAAGCGGATGCAGACGCTGGGCATCCAGAAGTTCGCCGACTACACGGACTACCTGGAGCTCCACCCGGAGGAGTTCCCCCACCTCTTCAACACGATCCTGATCAACGTCACGGGATTCTTCCGGGACCGGGAGGCCTGGGAGTACGTGGCCGCCGAGATCGTCCCCCGGATGCTCGCGGACAAGGCCCCGGACGATCGGATCCGCGTGTGGAGCGCCGGCTGTGCCTCCGGCGAGGAAGCCTACACGCTGACCATCCTCCTGGCCGAGCACCTCGGCCCTGAGCAGTTCCGGCGGCGGGTCAAGATCTACGCCACGGACGTGGACGAGGAGGCTCTGGCCCACGCACGGCTGGGCGTCTTCGCCCCGAGGGACGTGGAGGAGCTGCCGGCGCCGCACCTCGCCCGGTACTTCGAAGCCAAGAGCAACCAGTACGTCTTCCACCGGGAGCTCCGGCGGTCGGTCATCTTCGGGCGCCACGATCTCGTCCAGAACGCGCCGATCTCCCGGGTCGACCTCCTCGTCTGCCGGAACACGCTCATGTACTTCAACCGGGAGACGCAGTTGCGGGTCCTCGGCCGCTTCCACTACGCGCTGAACGAAGGCGGCTTCCTCTTCCTCGGCAAGGCCGAGATGCTGCTCACGCACGCGAACCTCTTCGTCCCGGTGGAAGGCGACCGGCGCGTGTTCCGGAAGGTTCCGCAGCCAGACGCGCGGGCACGGCTCCTGCACGCGGCCGCGGCAAACCCCAAGGAGGCCGGCAAGATGATCGACGACCCGCGCCTGCGAGAGGCCGCCTTCGACATCGATCCGACCGCGGAGATCGTCCTCGACGCGACGGGCGTGGTCGTGTTGATCAACGACCGGGCTCGCGGCCTGTTCGGGCTCACGCCGGAGGACGTGGGACGCCCGCTCCGCGACCTCGCGATCTCCTATCGCCCCACCGACCTCCGCGTCGCGATCGACGAGGCGACCGCCGACCGCCGTGCCATCACGCGGCGGGATCTGGCGTGGCCGGCCGCGTCGGGCGAGGCCCGGATCCTGGACATGCACGTCGTGCCGCTCTTCGGCGCGGACCGGAGCCTCCTGGGGACGAAGGTGACGTTCATCGACGTGACCCTCCACAAGCGGCTCCAGAAGGACCTGGAGGAATCCAAGCAGGCGCTGGAGCGGGCTTACGAGGACCTCCAGTCCTCCAATGAGGAGCTGGAGACGAGCAACGAGGAGCTCCAGTCCTCCAACGAGGAGCTGGAGACGACCAACGAGGAGCTCCAGTCCTCCAACGAGGAGCTGGAGACGATGAACGAGGAGCTCCAGTCCACCAACGAGGAGCTGGAGACGATCAACACCGAGCTGCGGGAGCGGACCGACGAGCTGAACGACGCCAACTCGTTCCTCGGCTCGATCCTGTCCGGGCTTCGCGCGGGGGTCGCGGTGGTGGATCGGGACATGAAAGTCCTCGTCTGGAACGAGCGGGCCACGGACCTCTGGGGCCTCCGGGAGGAAGAAGCTCAGGGCCACAACTTCCTGAACCTCGACATCGGCCTTCCCGTGGCCCACCTCCGGCAGCCCATCCGAGCCTGCCTGGCCGGGGAATCCCGCGTCCAGCAGCTCATCCTCGACGCGACCAACCGGCGGGGCCGGACCATCCGCTGCAGGATCACCTGCACCCCTCTCGACACGGCGGGCGGCGGCGCCCACCGAGGCGTGATCCTCGTCATGGAACCACAGGACGAGACGGCCCCGGCATGAACCTCCCTCGACGATTCCGCGAGGGGAGCCTTCGCCGTCTGGCCTCGAGCGAGGCCGGCCGGCGACCGGGATAGCCCGGGCAGGAAACGCGTGGCCACCGAGCCGCAGCGCCGGGAGCCAGGGCCGCTGGGCGACCCCAAGGCGAGGATCGAGTTCCTGCTTCGCGCCAACGAGATCCTCCGGGCGTCGCTCGACCTCGACCGCACCCTCGGCGCGTTCACGGAGTTCGTCCTCCCCGCCCTCGGCGACTGGCTCGTGCTCGACGTTCTCGACGAGGCCGGGATGGTCGAGCGGGTGCTCGTCGGCCATGCCGACCCCGCGAAGCGGGAGCGCACGGCGAAGCTGCGCGGTCGGTACACCCGGGACGCCAGGGCCCCCTGGGGTCCCTTGCGCGTCTTGCGGACGGGGAGGATGCTCTTCTTCTCCGACATGCGCGATCCGCGCTTCCTCGCGACGACGGCCGAGCCCGACGAGCTCGCGCTAATCGAGGAGCTCGGCCTCCGCGCCGTCCTCTGCGTCCCCCTCTTCGCGGGCCCGACCCCCCTGGGCGCGTTGACCTGCGTGCGCGGGCCGTCCGCCGGGACCTTCCGCGCTACGGAGATGACCGCGGCGCGGATGCTGGCCCAGCGCGTGGCCGAGGCGGTCACCCTGGGCCGGCTCTACGACCGGGCTCAGGCGGCCAGCCGGGCCAAGGACCTGTTCATGGCCATGCTCGGCCACGAGCTCAGGAACCCGATCAGCGCCATCGCCAGCGCGGTCCGCGTCCTCGAGCAGATGGGCCGCGCGGACGACGCCGCCGCCGCGCGTGTCTGCGCCATCATCGCCCGCCAGACCCGGCACCTGGCGCGGCTCGTCGAGGACCTGCTCGACGTGGCGCGCCTCACGTCCGGCAAGGTCGTCCTGCGGAAGGCGCCGGTCGACCTGGCCCAGGTCGTGGAGCGGTGCATCGCCACGCTGCGGGTGACCGGCAAGGGCGCCCACCACAGCATCGCGCTCGACGCCGCGCCGACGACCGTCGAAGGGGACGCGGCGCGGCTCGAGCAGGTCCTCGCGAACCTCCTCGACAACGCCCTCAAGTACACGCCGCCCGGCGGCCTCATCGAGGTGACGGCCCGACCCGACGGCGACACGGCACTCCTGAGGGTCCGGGACACCGGAGCGGGCATTCCGCGCGACGTGCTCCCGCATGTCTTCGACCTCTTCGCGCAGGCCGAGCAGCCGCTCGACCGCGAGCCGGGCGGGCTGGGGATCGGGCTCACCCTCGTCCGGCGCCTCGTCGAGCTGCACGGCGGAACGGTCGCGGCCAGGAGCCCCGGCCCCGGCGAGGGGACCACGGTGGAGGTGCGCCTGCCGCTCGCCCCCGCCGGGGTCGGCACGCCGCGACCGCCCGGCGCGCCGGAGACGGTCGCGGCCCCGCCGCGCCACGTCCTGATCGTCGAGGACCACGCCGACGCGCGCGAGGCGCTCCGGGCGGTCCTCGAGAGCGACGGCCATCGGGTGGACGCGGCGGCGGACGCCCGGGAGGCGATCGCCCTCGCGCGCCGCGCGCCGCCCGACGTCGCCCTGGTGGACATCGGGCTTCCCGGGATGAATGGCTACGACCTCGCCCGCGAGCTGCGGGAGACCGCGGGAGGCGGCGGGATCCTCCTCATCGCCTTGACGGGCTACGGCCAAGCCGAAGACCGGCGGAAGGCGCGCGAGGCCGGCTTCGACGCCCATCTCGTCAAGCCCGTGGAGCCGGCCGAGCTGAACCGCATCCTGGCCGGCGTGGCCCCCGCGGCGGGGCCGCGCCCGGGCCCTGCCGCGCCGCCGCCCGAGCCGCCGCGCCCGGGTCGGCGCGATTGACGGGCCGTCTCGCCTCTCGTACGCTTAGTCTATGCGGAGCTTCTGGGACGACATCGTGGTCGTCGAGACGGTCCGTGGCGTCGGAAGCCGCCTCGCGGCGCTGATCCCCAACGTGCTGGCCATGCTGACGCTGGTCGTCCTGGGCCTCCTGATCGGGGCCGTGGCCCGGGCCGGGGTCGTCCGGCTGCTGCGGGCCCTGCGGTTCAACGAGCGCGGCGAGCGCTGGGGCGTCCAGCAAGCGCTGGCCCGCGCCGCGATCTTCCGCGAGCCGGACCGCCTGGCGGGCTCCCTGATCTTCTGGGGGATCTTCCTCCTCTTCGCCATGATGGGGATCGACGCCCTCGCGCTGCCGGGGATGTACGGGGCGACCTCGATGGTCGTCCAGCTCATCCCGAACGTCCTCGCCGCGGTCCTGATGCTCGTGGTGGGCTGGCTCCTCGCGAACTTCCTCGCGCACGCGGTCCTGATCGGCTCGGTCAACGCGCGGATCGCGGAGGCGCGCCTGCTCGCCCGCGCCGTCCGCTGGGCGGTGCTCGCCTTCACGCTGGCGGCGGTGCTGACGCAGCTCGGGATCGGCCGGGAGATGGTGATGATCGCCTTCGGGCTGACCTTCGGGGGCGTGGTGCTGGCGTTCGCGCTGGCCTTCGGCCTCGGCGCCCGCGACCTCGCGCGCGACGTCCTCCAGCGGCGGTTCCGCCAGCGCGAAGACTCGCGCGACGACGACCTCGCCCACCTCTAGAGTTTCGGCGGGGGCCTCGACGGCCCTCTCCGATGCCTCCCCCAGGGAAATTGTGGCGGCAAAGGCCGCCGCTCGAAGCGGAACGCTGTAGGGTGGCAGTGGTCCTGCGACGGCCCCCGGCCGCGGGCGGCCGGACCGGGGCGAGCCGGCGACAGGACCCACGGCGGGGAGCGCAGGCCGGCGCGACGGATCAGTGAGACAAGTCGGACGTGGCGGGGGAGCCGGTCGCGGCCGCGGCCTCGCGGGCGACTTCCTGCCGCCGCACGCGAACCTCCTCCGAGGCGCGCCGCCAGAGTCCCCAGGCGTCCACGGAGGAGCCGTTCCGCCACGCGCAGCTCGTCAGCTTGCCGACCAGCTGCACCGGGTTCCCGACCAGCATCTCACGCCGGGCCGTCTTCACGCGGGTGCGAAGCTGCTCGTCACCGCTGGCCTTCGCCTCGCGCCAGGCCTCGTCGAGGTGCGCCGCGAACGTCACGCCCTCCTCCACGAGCCCGGCGAGGTACGCGTCCCACGCGGCGCGCGTCGAAAAGCGCGGGCAGGGCCCGTAGACGACGGGGGCGAGCGCCTCGCGAAGCGCCGCGGCGCGCGCGAGGTGGAACCCGAGGCGGGCGGCCGCGCCAGCGGGCCGGGCCGCAGGGATCGCGGTCGCGGCGGGCGCGGCGAGGCCGGCCGTCGCCCACGTGACGAGGGCGGCGGCGAGCGCCAGGAGCGCGGCCCCGCGACGCATGGGCTGCGGCATGGGCCCCACCATGGGCTCCACGATGTACCATAGACGGCGGCGGCCGGGCCGCCCTTCACCGGCAACGACCGTGAACCTCACCGGCTCTCCCTTCGCGTGCCTCGTGCTCCCATGGCGCGGGCGCCCGACCGGGCGCAGACGACCATGATGCCAGCGTGAAGCCCATCGCTCCATCCGGGAAAACCCGATTCGCGCGCGGCCGGACCCGCATCGAGCGCGACAGCCTGGGCGCGAAGCCCGTCCCGGCCGAGGCGCTCCACGGGATCTTCACCGAGCGCGCCCGCGAGACCTTCCAGCTCTCCGGCCTGCGCGCGCACCCGGCGTTCATCCGAGCGCTCGGGCTCGTCAAGCTCGCCGCCGCGCGGGCGAACCGGCGCCTCGGCGTCCTGCCCCCGCGGCTCGGCCGCGCGATCGAGCGGGCCGCGGCCCGCGTCGCCGCGAACGAGGTGGACGAGGCCTTCGTCCTCGACGTCTTCCAGGCGGGGGCCGGCACGCCCTCCCACATGAACGCCAACGAGGTGATCGCGAATCTCGCCAACGAGAGCCTCGGCGGCCGCCGCGGCCGCTACGCGCCGGTGCACCCCAACGACCACGTCAACCTCGGGCAGTCCTCGAACGACGTCACGCCCACGGCGGCCCGCCTCGCGGCCCTGGCCCTCGCCCAACGCCTCGCCGCGGAGACGCGGGCGCTCGAGCAGGCATGGCGGCGGCTCGCGCGCGCGCACAGGCTCACGGTGAAGCCCGGGCGCACGCATCTCCAGGACGCGGTCCCCATCACCTACCAGCAGGTCTTCGCCGGCTACGCGAGCGCGCTCGCCGCCGGACGCGCGCGGCTCGCGGCGGCGCGGGCCGAGCTGCGCGTGATCGGGCTCGGCGGCACCGCGGTCGGGACGGGCATCACCGCGCCCCCCGGCTTCCGGCGGCTCGTGGCGCGGGAGCTCGCCCGGCTCACCGGCGAGCCGCTCCGCCCGGCTCCGAGCGCGGTCACGCCGACCTGGAGCATGGCGGCCTTCCTGGCCGCGTCGGGCGCCGCCCGCGCGCTCGCCCTGGACGTGGCGAAGATCTGCCGCGACCTCCGGCTCCTGGCCTCCGGCCCTCACACGGGCCTCCGCGAGCTCGCGCTCCCCGCGGTCGAGCCGGGCTCCTCGATCATGCCGGGCAAGGTGAACCCGTCGGTCGCCGAGGCGGTGGAGATGGCCTGCTACCAGGTGTGCGGGCACGATGCGGCGATCGCCCACGGGGCGGTAGCGGGCGAGCTCGAGCTGAACGTCATGTCCCCGCTGATCGCCTTCAATCTCTGGTCCAGCCTGGATCTGCTGGGGCGCGCCGTCCGGCTGCTCCGCGAGGCCTGCGTGGCGCGACTCCGCGTGGACCGGGCGCGGGCCGCCGCCCTGGTCGAAGGGAGCCTCGTCCTCGCGACCGCGCTGTCGCCCTACCTCGGCTACGCCGTCGTGGCGGAGCTCGTGAAAGAGGCGCTCAGGAGCGCGCGGCCCCTCCGCGCCGTCGTGCGGGCGCACGACCTCGTCCCGGCGCCGCTCTTGGATCGCCTCCTCGACCCGCTCGCCGTCACCCGGCCCACGCCGCGGGAGGCGGCGGTGGCGGCGGCCATCCGGCGGCGGCCGGCCTACCGGGTCTACCGCGCCCGCGTCGGCCTCGGCCCGGACTAGGCGGAAACCCCGAGGGCGGCTCGCCGCCCCGGCTTTCTTTTCGCCCGCCGGTCCGCTAAGATTGGGGTGGCCCATGCGCCGCGTCGTCGTTTGTCCGACCGACTTTCTCTTCCAGCTGATCCAGGGTCAGTGCTCCCCGAAGGACGGCGAGGCCCCCGTCTACATCGTGGCCGACCCGGCCGTCCGGGGCCGTCTGGCGCGGCGCGAGGTCCACACCCTGGCCGGCCCGCTGGACGATCCGGCCGTCTACCGGCGGGCGCACCTCGGCCCCACGGACCTCGTCCTCCTGGCGACGGGCGCCCATGCGCCCGAGCCGGTCCTGGAGGCGATCCTGGAGGCCGCTCCCGGTGTCCCGGTCCTGCTCATCCACCAGGGCCCCGAGCCGCCGGTCCTGGCCGGCTACCCGACGGTCACGACGCTCTTGCTGCCGCGGCTCTTCCGCCAGGTGCTCCGCCCCGAGATGGACCGGGCGTGCCTGCGCGTGCGCGCCGCGCGCATCCGGCAGCTCCTCGGCGAGCGGGAACGGGTCGGCATCCTGCTCCAGGACGATCCGGACCCGGACGCGCTCGCCAGCGGGCTGGCCCTGCGGGCGCTGATCGGGCGCACCAAAGCGTCGGTGCCGATCTGCACCTTCGGCCGCATCACCCGGCCGGAGAACGTGGCGATGGTCCAGGCGCTCGAGATGGAGGTCGAACAGGTGACCGCCGCCGACATCATGCGCTTCGACGTGCTCGCCATGGTGGACGCCCAGCCGAGCTTCTTCGAGGAGACGCTGCCGGAGGTGGCCGTCGTCATCGACCACCATCCCGAGACGAAGGGCTGGCGCGCGGCGTTCAAGGACATCCGCCCGACCTACGGCGCGACGGCGACGATCCTGACCGAGTACCTGCGCGCCGCCGAGGTGAAGATCACCGAGCGGGTCGCCACGGCGCTCTTCTACGGGATCAAGTCCGACACGCTCCATCTCGAGCGCGGCGGCATCCGGGCCGACATGGAAGCCTTCGCGTTCCTCTACGAGCTGGCGAACCACAACGCCCTGCGCCGCATCGAGCGGCCGGAGCTGCCGCTCGACGCCCTCGACGCGCTCGGCGACGCCCTCGTCCACCGGCAGATCATCCACAACACGCTCTTCGCCCACCTCGGTCCCGTGAGCCGCCCCGACCTGATCCCGCAGTTCGCCGACCTGTGCCTGCAGGTGGCCGGGATCGAGTGGTCCGTCGTGTCGGGGCTGACCGGGGAGGAGCTTCACGTGTCGGTCCGGAACGTCGGCTACGTGAGGGCCGCCGGCGACGTCGTCGCGGAGGCCTTCGGCGATGTCGGCTCCGCGGGCGGCCATCGCACCGCCGCGAAGGCGGTGATCGCCCTGCGCGACTGGGCGGCGCAGGTCGGCCCCGTCGAGCCGGCGGCGATCCGCCGCGCCATCGCGACGCGCTTCCTGCGCGCGCTCGACGGTGCCGGCGCCGACCGCCGGCCGTCCTGACCGCCCCCCCCGTCGAAACCCGCGCGCCGTCCCCCCAGGGACTGTTCCGGACTCGTGCGGAGTGCTATGGTGGGCGTATCGCGTTTCAGCTCTGCGGCCTGACGCTGGAAGAGTTCGCGGGTGGTGTTCCGCTCCGAGCGGCGGTTGTGCCGCCGGCCCACCCGCCCAGCCCGAAGAGGGGGGGCCTCGGGGGGTCTTCCGAGACCCCCCGAAAGGCTAGCAGAAGGCAGGTCGACGCATGACTCGAGAACGGCGACTCGCGGCGCTGGCGCTCGTGCCACTCCTGCTCCTCGCGGGGCCGTCCCCCCGACCGGCCCACGCGGGGTCCGGCTGTTCCCCCGGGACGCGCCTGACGCAGGTGCCAGAGACCCCGCCGCTGGCCGACGCCCGGACCTATCAGCCGGTCAACGGCACGGGCGGCTTCTCGGTCTTCGGCGCGAACACGGTCGGCGCCCGCGGGTTCTCCATCGGTCTCGGGTACATGGGCGAAGACGCGGTCTGCCAGGAGCTGGACGGCGACTTCGACTTCCACACGGCCTGGCTCGCCCTGGCGTACGGGATCACCGAGCGCTTCCAGATCGGCGTGGACCTGCCGTACAGCTGGTACGAGGCGGACAAGGCGCGCTTCGACGGCTCCGGGGTCGACGACATCAACTTCGGCCTCGTCTACCGGCTCCTCGACGAGACGGCTGGCCGCCCCGCGCTCGCGCTCGTCGGCTTCGCCGCCGCCCCGACCGGGGAACGGAAGGAAGGGCTCGGCCGGAACGAGTGGGACGCCGGCGGGAAGGTGGCGCTGAGCAAGACGCTCCCCGCCGGGCTCCTCGGGCACCTCAACGTGGGCTACACCTACGTCGGCCGCGGATCGATCCACCAGCACGACCAGTTCACCTCGGGCGCGGCCGTCGAATGGCCGCTCGGCAAGCATTTCTCGCTCGTGGGCGAAGGGCTCGCCGACACGAACCGCCGCACCGGGCGGGATCAGAGCTCGGACTGGGTGGCCGAGGCGCGCGCCGGCTTCCGCGTCCGCTTCGCGGGGTTCCTGCTGAGCGTCGCCGGACGGAAGGGGTTGACGAACGACGCCCCCGACTGGGGCGTCTTCGCCCTCCAGACTTACACCTACACGCCCGGGCGGGCCGAGGCGGCCGCCGCCCCGGCGCCCGGCGCCCCCGCTGGCCCCGCCGCGCCGGGCGCGCCCGGTGGCCCGGCAGCGCCCGGTGCCCCCGCCGCGCCCGGTGCCCCCG
>JBIOTN010000082.1:0-19017 GCA_044866005.1 Candidatus Rokuibacteriota bacterium
TCTACGACTCGGGCGAGTACGCGCGGGCGCTCGACCGGGCGCTCGAGCTGGCGGGCTACCCGCGGCTCCGTGCCGAGCAGGCGGCCGCGCGCGCCCGCGGCGAGATCGTGGGGATCGGGCTCTCCTGCTACGTGGAGCCGGCCGCGCTCGGCTGGGAGAGCGGGAGCGTCCGCGTCGAGCGGACGGGCTCCGTCACGGCGGTGACCGGCTCGAGCCCGCACGGCCAGGGGCACGAGACCACCTTCGCCCAGGTGGTGGCGGACTTCCTCGGCGTGACCCCCGACGACGTCGCGGTCCTCCACGGCGACACCCGCTCGGCGCCGCAGGGCTTCGGCACCTTCGGGAGCCGGAGCGTCGCGCTCGGCGGGGGCGCCCTCGCCAGCGCGGCGCTCGAGGTGCGGGAGAAAGGGCGGCGGGTCGCGGCCGCCTTGCTCGAGGCGGCGCCCGAGGACGTGCTCCCGGTGGCGGGCGGGTTCCAGGTCGCGGGGGTGCCGGCGCGCGGGGTCACCTGGAAGCAGGTGGCGGAGGCGGCCTACCGGCAGCGGCCCGCGGCGCCCGGGCTCGTGCCGGGCCTCGACGCGACGGCCTTCTTCCAGGCCGACGGCGAGGTGTGGAGCTTCGGCACGGTGGTCGCCGCGGTCGCCGTGGCGCGCGAGACCGGCCGCATCGATCTCGAGCGCCTGGTCTGGGTCGACGACGGCGGCACGATCGTGAACCCGCTCCTGGCCGAGGGGCAGCTCCACGGCGGCTTCGCCCAGGGCTACGGCCAGGCCCTCCTCGAGCAGATCGTCTACGACGAGACGGGCCAGCTCCTGACGGGCACCCTCATGGACTACGCTCTCCCCCGCGCCGACGACGTGCCGGAGCCCACGCTCGCCAAGACGGTCACCCCGTCGCCGCGGAACCCGCTGGGCGCCAAGGGGATCGGCGAGGCCGGCTGTATCGGGGTGCCGCCGGCGATCGCCAACGCGGTGGTGGACGCGCTGGCGCCCTTCGGGATCACCCACCTGGACATGCCGCTGACCCCCGAGAAGATCTGGCGCGCGCTCCGGGGCTGAGGTCGGCGCGCTCGAGCTCCTAACGCGGGCTACCGCGTCGTCGGCGGCCGGGGGCCGCGTGATCATCCTCATCCTCCGCGTCGTCGAGGCGATCCCTCGCCACGGGCGGGCGTCCGCGCCGCCACCGGCGCCGGGCTCGCCGGCCGCGTCGGGCTATGATGCATCGAGACCTGGCGGCTCGAGCGACAGGGCGCGATCTACGACCAGAGGGCATCGCCAGCCTGCCAAGGCGAACGGGATGAGCTCTGGGGGCCCCTCCGACGACGAGTTGATGGCTCAGCTAGCCGCAGGCGACCTCGCGGCCTTCGACGCGCTCTATGAGCGCTATCGGCGGTCGGTCTTCACCGTGCTGCTCCGCCTCGCGGCGTCGGACGCGGTCGCCGAGGACGTGCTCCAGGAGACGTTCCTGCGGCTCTACCTCCATCGCGCCGCCTACCGGTCACAGGGACACTTCCGGGCATGGCTCTACTCGATCGCCCGCAACCTCCTGACCGACTACTATCGGCGGGCGCGCCGGCCCGTCGACGAGCCCGCGACCACTGAGGCCGAGGACCCGATCGGCCCCGCGGAGTGGGCGGAAGCGGGGGATCTGGCGGCCCGGATCGGTCGCGCGGTCGACCGGTTGCCACCGCTCCAGCGCGAAGTGCTGCTCCTGAGCCGCGTCGCGGGACTGACGAGCGAGGAGGTCGCGGACGTCATCGGCTCGACCCCCGGCGCGGTCCGCGTCGCGCTCCACCGGGCGCTCAAGGCGATCCGGACGGCAATTCCGGACGCGGAGTAACGCTCGCGGCGCCGCCTCGTTCTTACTGGTAGTCATGGACTGCGAGACCGTCCGGGAACAGTACGGCGCCGACCTCGTCACCGGCGTGGAGACTCCGGGCGACGTGGCTCGCCACCTCCGGCAGTGCGAGCACTGCCGAGAGGACCTTGCCGGACTGCTTCGGACGTGGGCGGCACTCGGCCAGTTGCCGCTGGCCGAGCCCTCCCCGGCCCTGGCCCGCCGCCTCCATCGCCGCATCCGCTGGCGGGCAGCGTCCGAGACGCTCGGCTCCTGGCAGCGGTGGCAGCCGGCAGCGCTGGCCGGGGTCCTGGGCTTCGTCGCGTCGGTTCTGCTCTCGCTCCTGCTCCCGTATGACGCCATGGTGGCGCTGTGCAGGGCGGCGGCGCCGAGCTTCCTGCCCGGGCCGGTCGCTTACCTGATGGCGGGACTCGTCTACGGCGTCGTCCCGATGGCGCTGGCCGGCGGCCTCTCGGGACGCGGGCGGAGAATCTCGCCGACGCTCGATGCGCTCGACGCCTCGCTGGTGTTCCTCGTCGTGCTGGCTCCGTACCTGATCGCGCGCTGCAGCGACTTCCCCGGGGCGCTGCTGGCGGGGTTCCTGTTGGGGGTCGCGGCGGGAGGCTTCGGAGGCGCTGCAGGGGGTATCCGGTTGGCGCGGCAGCGCGCCCGGGCCTGAAGGAGTCGACGTGAAGCTGGGTGACATGGGAGCCAGTGTGCTCGCCGCGACCTCGGCCTCCGTCGCGTCTCTCTGCTGCCTCCTGCCCTTGGCGGTCGTCGTGCTCGGGCTCGGGAGCGGGGCCTTCATGGCCGTCACCATGAAGTACACGTACGTCTTCCTCCCCCTCGGCGTCCTCGGCACCGCCGCCGGGTACTTTCTCTACTTTCGCCAGCGCCGGCGCTGTGACCGGCTCGGATGCGCGATGGCCGGCCGCCGCCTCAACCTCGCGCTCCTCATGGCCTCGACCCTCGTCATCGCCGCTGCCATCGCGCTGACGGCGATGCCGGAGACGACCTCGCGCCTGATCGCCTCGTGGGGCAGCGCGCGCATGGACCACGGCGCCACCGGGCCAACATCGACCACGGGCCACGCGACCGCCGAGACGGTCGCGCAGGCGACGCTCCACGTGGACGGCATGACCTGAGGGAGCTGCCCGGAGACGGTGAAGCGGGCCCTGGCAGGGCTCCCAGGCATGGTAGAGGCGGATGTGAGCTTGGCAGAGGCTAAAGCGCGGGTGACCTACAGGCCCTCGGAGGTCACGGTCGAGCGCATGGTGGAGGCGATCGGCCGGGCGGGCTTCACGGCGCGGCCAGCTCCTGGAGCGTGAGATGGCCCGACGCCAGGTGACGGTCTACTGGTCGAGCGGCTGACAGTCCTGCCACACGGCGAAAGAGTTTCTTTCGTCTCGCGGCATCCCGTTCACGGCGAAAAACGTCGCGGACGACGACGACGCCCGGCAGGAGCTGATCGCCAAGACCGGCCGCATGGCGGTGCCCGTGATCACCGTGGATGAGGAGGTGATCGTGGGGTTCGATCGCGGGAAGCTCCAGCGGCTCCTCGGGGTCTGAGCCGTGGTCACCGTTCGCTGTCCCGGCTGCGGTCGGGAAATCGCGCTCCCAGCCGGAGCGAGGTCCGGCGACCTGCTCGATTGCCCGACCTGAGCGGGGCTGGCCCTCCGGGTGAGGGAGACGGCCGGCCGCTGGACGGTGGCAATCGCCCACCGGGTGAGCTGTCCCGACTGTGATCGCGTCATCACCCTGCCCGAGGGGGCGCGCGCCGGCGACACGATCGAGTGCTGCGGCCGGCGTTACCGCCTGACATTCGACTACGGCGCGTTCGCCGCCGAGCCCCTCTGAGAGCGTGCGAAGATGAGAGGGACTCGGGCGACCAGGCCCGGAATGCGTTCCTCGCCGCCAGGTCGGCACGGCCTGGACGTGGCGGCGCCGGCCGACACGGTGGAGGGCAAACCACCCGCGGCGGGAGGCGTCCATGGCTGACTTCACCGACGAGATCGAGCGCTTTCTGGCGACCTTCTCGCCTGAAGAGCTCGCGGTGACCCGGCATGCCTTCCGGGCCATCCTCGACGGCCGACCGGCGACGCTCGCCGAATTGCCCGAGGCCGCGGGGCTGTCGCCCGCCGTGGCTCACGCCGCGGCCCAGCGCCTCGCGGAGCGGGGAATCTTCGCGGTGGAGCCCGAAACCGGGGAGATCACCGGCGCGCGTGGCCTCTCCCTCGGCGAGACCTCCCACCGCCTCATCATCGGGGGACACCAGCGGTACGCCTTTTGCGCGGTGGATGCCGTCGGGATCCCGGCCGCCCTCGAAGCGAACGCCATGATCGAGTCCCGCTGCCACCACTGCCGGAGGCCACTGAGGCTGACGCTCACGGACGGCGTCGTGACCGAGGCCCCGCGGGGGACGGTGATCTGGGCCGTCGAGCGGGACCTCGACCGATCGCTCCGAACGCATACCTGACCCCTCATCAACTTCTTCTGCTCGGTCGAGCACCTGAGAGCGTGGGAGGCCCACAGCCCGAGACCGGGACGGATGCTGACACTCGACGAGACGGCCAGGCTGGGTCACCGTCTGTGGGGCACGATGCGCTGAAGTGCGTCGTGCTCTTGGGCGTCTGCGGCGTTCGCTCCTACACTTCCTTTCGAGCCAGGCGGTGGAACGGTCGCGGACTACACTCCATCCAGCGCCGCCGCGGCTTCGACCTGGCCCCGGAACGTAGATGGCCGAGTTCGTATCCGACACTGACCTCGACTACGGGCGGACCCGGTTTCGCTTCGAGCCGGGCAGAACCTTGACCCTGGACGACGCGTATCGGGCCAATCAGCTGCCGCTCTTGCGCGCCGACCCCGACCCGACGGCGGGCCGATACGCGCGAAGTCGCCTCTCGGCCGTGGTCTTCGTCCCGTCACGCCTGTTCGACGGAAGCGAGGTCTTTCAACAGATCTGGCGGGCCCTCCAGTCGTCCAGCCTCGCCAGCAGCATCGACTGGGCCATGTTCGAGCGCCGGAGGGAGCGGCTGCACCTGACGCTGTGTGGTCGTCTGGAAGAGGCCATGACCCGAGACGAGGCGGCTCGTCGGTTGGAGACGCTGCGATCCCTCCCGCCCTTCGCGGTCCTCGTCCGCGGGCCGTGGGTGGGCGAGGCGTTCAACCGCGGCCGGATCTACCTGCCCGTCTATCCCGAGAAGCGAGACGGCGTCAACGCCATCAGCCGGGTGCAGCGGCAGCTCGGCTGGCGCGTGACCGGCTTCTACGGCATCGGAGCGTTCAATCTGCTGCGTGACCTCGATGAGGGGGAGACCAGGGACCTGGCCCGGCTGGTCGAGGACTGCGGACCACGAACGATCGGCGAGCTGAGCGTCCAGACGGTGGCCCTGCTGGAGACGAATGACGACCTGATCCTCAGCGGGCGGGTGGTCGGTTCGATCGAGCTGGGCGGGAGCGGGTAACCCGCGCGGGCCCCGCCGCCGGGCCGGGCTCAGAGCTGGCCGGCCAGCGCGTCGGCGGCCTCCTTGCTCGTCACGACCGGGACGATCTCGAAGCCCACGAGATCGGCCCACTCGGCGACCCACCGCTGCAGGAGGGTGGCGTCGTCGCATTCCATGAGCTGGAAGCAACGGCTCAGGTCGGCCGCCACCCAGCTGGTCACGGCCTTCAGCCCGTCCGGGGTCATCCGGCCCCGGTCCCGGAACCGGCGGTAGACGGCCTTGGCGTCCTGGTTCCGGAAGGTCTCGATCACCATGAACAGCATCGCGCGCTCCTCGGGACGTTCGTGACCCGCGCGGACGGCCCCTCCCGGGGCCGAGTCCCTCGCCCGCCGAGACCCCAGAGGCCGGGACGGCCGCGAGGGCGGTAGGCCGAGCGCGTCCCGGCGTGATGCCGGACGACGCGGTATCGGCTTTGCACGGCCCAGCGGTCAGGCCCAGCCCGGCGGTACGAGGAGGTGCCCGAGCCGTGAGCAAGACGATGAGGTCGCTCCCCGTCACCGAGCCCTCCCTCACGGCGCGACCGCGGGGCGGCGCGCTCCGGACGCTCATCATCCTGCTGACCCTGTTCGCGGCGGGCGTCCATGCCTACTTCGTCTTCAAGCCCGACGAGCCGCAGTGGGTGCGGGTCTCCTTCACCGGCGTGGCCCTCGGCTACGTGATCCTCCTGGCCGCCGTCTATCTGCCCGGCGCCGCCCTGGCATGGCTGCGCGGGGTGGGGCGGTTCTTTCTCATGGGGCTCGCCGCGACGGTTATCATGGGCTACGTCGTCGTCGGCGCCTTCGACATGCTCGGAAACGTCACGACGGCAGCCGAAGGCCTCCTGATCGTCTTGCTCGTGGTCGAGGCGTTCTCCCGCCGCTAACCTACGTCGGCGCCCAGGGGCGGCCGAAGGCGTCCTGGTGGACGAGCGCCTCGAGCGGGGGGCGGACGCGCGGCGGCCGCTCGGCGGGGACGCCGACCGGCATGACCCCCACGAGGTCCCAGGTGCGCGGGCAGTCGATCAGGACCTTCACCTCTTCCTCGATCCAGTGGGTGACGAGCGTCGTCCCGAGGCCGAGGCCCTCGGCCATGAGGATCACGTTCTGCGCGGCGAGGCCCCCGCCGTGCATGTGGGTCGCCTCCCCGTGGATGTGCGGGCCGCCGCGGGCCGGGTCCGCCAGGAGGGCGATGGCCAGCGGCGCCCGCGCCCAGTCCGGGTGCTCGCCGCGCCCCCCTCGGTACGCGGGCGTCCAGTGCCCCGAGAGCGCGACGGATTCCTCCGCCAGCTCGGCGAGCCGCGCCAGCCCGTCGCGGTCCTGGAGGACGACGTGGCGCACGGGCTGGAAGTTCCCTGCCGACGGGGCCCACTGCGCCGCACGGAGCAGCTCGAAGACGTACTCGGCCGGCACCGGCTCGTCCGTGAAGCGCGTCGCGCTCCGCGCCGCGAGCATGGTCGAGAGGAGGTCGGGCATCGGGACCGCGGCCTCGCGCGGGCCGAGCAGCGCGGCCGGCGCGGGCGCCCCGTACCGCTCGCCGGAGACCAGCTGCGCGAGCGGCAGGCGGGTCACCGACACGGCCAGGACCCGGGGATTGACGCGCCCGAGGTCGGGATAGCCGAGCCCCATCACGCCCGTCACGTCCCAGTCGAAGGGCACGTCGAGGAGCCGCTTGAGCTTCTCCTGCGAGAAGTGGGTGTACATGACCAGGCCGAGGCCGTGATAGCGCGCGGCGAGGGCCAGGTTCTGCGCCGCGGCGGCGCCGGCCAGGTGATGGTTCCAGCCGTGGTGGACGTGCCGCGGCCCCGCCGCCGGGTCCACGCACACGGCCACGCAGAAGGGGGTGCTCCCCCAGTGCTGCACGTAGCCGCGGAGGCCCGCGGGCTTGAAGAGGCCTTCCCAGTGGTTGGAGACGTCCTTGGACTCGCGGCCGAGCCGGAAGAGCGCTCGCTTGAGCGCGGGGTCGTCGAGGACGACGAAGCGCACGGGATCGCTGTCGGCGGCGGTCCAGGCCCACCGCGCGGCGTCCAGGATGCTCCGGCGCAGCCCCGGGGCGACCGGTCGCCGCTCGAAGGCGCGGAACGTCCGCCGGGTGAGGATGCCGCGTCGCACGTCCGGCCGCGGCTCCACCCCGACGTACGGCGACGCCAGCAGCCGCGCGGCGGCGCTTGCCCGGCTGACTACAACCAACCTGGGTCGTCCGTCCAGCGCCCCAGCGCCTTCAGGGCGGCCGTGACGGGCCCGAGGTCGACCACCTGCTCGTAGCTCGGCTTCCTGTCGGCCGCGATGTTCCCGATCCGCGCCTGGTTCTCGACGTTGAAGGCGATCATCCGCGGCGGCAGGCCGTCGTTGACGCTCCAGACCCGCCCCCGCACCAGCTCGTCGTAGGCCGGCGCCAGCTCGTCCCGGCCGTAGCCGGTGAACTCGACCGCGGCGTCGAGGGTCTTGTCGCGGTTCCGATAGATGAACCGGTTGGCCCGGACCACCGCCCTGACGAAGCCGGCGAGGGCGTCGGGGTCCTCCTTGAGCTTCTTCTCGCTCGTCACGATGACGTTGTAGAGGGCGTCGGGAAAGGCCTCCCAGAAGTTCATGAGGTTGTGGAGCGTGGGCTTTCGCTTGATGGCCCGCACGGCCTGCTCGACGTGCATGACGCCGGTGTCCACCTGGCCCGTCACCAGGGCCGGCACGCGGCCCGCGGTGGAGGTCGAGATGAACTGGGCGTCGGTCGGCTTGAGGCCCGCCTTGATCAGGGCGCGCCGGCTGAAGATGTCGGCGAAGCCGTTGGGCTCCTGGATGCCGATCTTCCGGCCCTTGAGGTCAGGCAGCTCCTTGATGTCGCCCTGGACCGTCAGCACCGCCTCGAGCCGCGGCGAGGACGAGTAGATCAGCCGGATGGGCGCGCCCTTGGCGCGAGCGATGATCGGCGGATCCCCGCTGGTGAGCGCGAGGTCCACCTGGCCCGCGAGCAGCACGCGGAGGGAGCCCACCCCGCCCTCGAACGAGATGATGTCGACCTCGAGGCCTTCCTCCTTGAAGTAGCCGAGGTCCTTGGCCAGATACGGCGGGATGTGGACGAGGTTCGGCGGGGTGACGGCCATGGCCAGCGTGAGCCGCTTGGCGGGCGCCTGGGCGGGCACGGAGGGCACGGAGGCGGCGAGGAGCAGGACTCCCAGGACGGCCATCGAGGACACGGTGATGCGTCTCATCTCTCTCCTCCCGGGGCATGACGTCGCCATGGCGCGATCCGGAGCTCGAAGGCGTGAGCCCCGTGGACCAGGAGCACCCCCATCGTCATGAGCACCACGATGGGGACGAAGAGCTTCGCGGTCTCGAAGGCGTTGGCGTAGCGGACGATCATGTAGCCGAGGCCGGCGATGGAGGTGTAGAACTCCGCGATCACCATCCCGACGAGCCCGCGGCCGATGGCCAGCCGCACGCCCGCCGCGATGAACGGGAGGGCCGAGGGCAGGACCACGTCGCCCCAGAGCTGGCGCTCCGTCGAGCAGAAGGCGCGGGCCACCTCCAGGAGCTCGCGGTTCACGCTCTTGACGCCCTGCTGGGTGTTGATCAGCAGCGGGAAGACCATGAACAGGAAGACGATGACGACCTTGGCCGGAATCCCGAAGCCGAACCAGAGGACGATCAGCGGGACGAGCGCCACCATGGGGGTGGCGTAGAGGGCGTTGATGTAGAGGTCGGTGGCGAGGTCGAGCGTGGTGAACCGGGCGACCAGGATGCCCAGGGGGATGCCGACGGCGACCGACAGGACCAGGCCCGCGGCCAGGACCTGGAGACTCTGGCTGAGATACTGCGCGAGCTCCCCGGTCGCCAGGAGCTCCCGGAAGGCCTGGGCGATGGCCGTCGGGTAGGTGAAGAGGATCGGGTTCACCGACCGCCCGTAGAGCTCCCAGGCCGTCAGGACCGCGGCCAGCGAGCCGAGGCGGATGGCGAGCACGCGGCCGCGGCGGCTCATGCCGGCCCCACCCGGATCCCCGGCGGATCCTGCCGGAGCTGGTCGCGGATGTACGCCCGCAGCTTGATGGCGCGGTCGTCGGCGAGGGTCGGCCCGATCTCCCGCGGGCGGGGGATCTCGACCGGCAGGATCTCGCGCACCCGTCCCGGCCGCGCCGTCATGAGCACGATCCGGTCCCCCAGCACGACCGCTTCGTCCACCGAGTGGGTCACGAAGAGGACCGTCTTCGGCTCGCGGTCGAGGATCCGCAGGAGCTCTTCCTGGAGCGTCTCGCGCGTCTGGGCGTCGAGCGCCCCGAAGGGCTCGTCCATCAGGAGCACGGCGGGGTTCACGGCCAGCGCGCGGGCCAGGCCCGCCCGTTGCTGCATCCCGCCCGAGAGCTGAAAGGGATAGCAGTGCTCGAAGCCCGCGAGACCGACCAGCCGCACGTACCGGTCCACGGCCGCCCGGATCTCGGCCGCGGGCGTCCCGAGGAGCTTCAGGCCGTAGCCGATGTTCTGGTCCAGGCGCTTCCAGGGAAAGAGCCCGAAGTGCTGGAAGACCATCGCGATCCGCGGCGAGGGCCCGCCGGCGGGCCGACCGTCGATCAGCACCTCGCCGCGGTCGGGCGCCACCAGCCCGTCGATGACCCGGAGGAGCGTGGTCTTCCCGCACCCCGACGGGCCGAGGATACAGACGACCTCGTGCTCGGCGACGTCGAACGTGAGCCCGTCGAAGGCCACGACGCCCGCGTCGTCGAACCGCTTGGCGAGGTTGCGGACGGCGATCTTGGCTGGAATGGGCGGCGTCTCCCCGTGGGCGGCGCGGCCCCGCCCCCGCGCTGATCATAGACGACGGCGTTCCCGGCCGGCAAGCGGCGGCGCGGCGCGCGCGCGGCCGGTGCCCCGGGCGGGCCTTGACAGCCCCGCAGCCGGCTGGCTAGATTCCAGCCAAGTCCCCGTTCCGGCAACTCGACGGGTCCACTGGCCGCTCGAGGGTGACGCCCGCAGGGGACGCCGTCCCCTCCCCCACGCTCCGACGCCATCGAGGAGGACGCGGCATGGCGCGTAGAGCCTTCCGCCCGAGCCCGGCGCTCACGGTTCTCGTGCTTCTCCTGGTCGCCCTGCCGTGGGGCGCGACGTCCCGCGCGCAGACCGGCGCCACGACGCCACCCGATCTCGTCCTGCTCAACGGCAAGATCCTCACCGTGGACCGCGCGTTCGCCGTGAAGCAGGCCGTGGCGGTCCGCGGCGGCAAGTTCCTCGCGGTCGGCACCACCGACGAGGTCCGCCGCCTGGCGGGACCGGCCACGCAGGTGATCGACCTCAAGGGCCGCACGGTCGTCCCCGGCCTCATCGACTCCCACATGCACGCCATCCGCGCCGGCCTCACCTACGACCTGGAGCTCCACTGGGAGCCGCTGACGTCGCTCGCCCAGGGGCTCCAGATGATCCGGGAGCAGGCCGCCCGCACGCCCGCGGGGTCCTGGATCCGCGTCGTGGGCGGCTGGCACGAGACCCAGTTCACCGAGAAGCGGCTGCCGACCGTCGCCGAGCTCGACGCGGCCGCCCCCGACCACCCGGTCTGGATGCAGCGCCTCTACGAGCGGGTCATCCTCAACACGGCCGCCATGAAGGCCCTCGGCATCGCCGCCGACACCCCGGATCCGCGCGGCGGGAAGGTCCTGAGGGACGCGGCCAGCCAGCCCACGGGGGTCGTGACCGGGGCCGGGGGGATCAACGCCTGGTACTTCAAGCTGCCCCAGCCGACCGTCGACCAGCAGATCGAGAGCACGCGCCGCTGGTTCCGCGAGCTGAACCGGGTGGGCCTCACGGCGATCGGCGACGTCGCCGGGGGCGGCCTCCTCTGGCCGGATGGCTACCGGGCGGTCACGGCGCTCCACGAGCGCGGCGAGCTGACCCTGCGCGTCGCCTGGTACATGCAGCCCAACCGGCCGGGACGGGAGCTGGAGGTGATCCGCCAGTTCATCGCCGCCGTCCCCCCGAAGAGCGGGGACGACATGCTCAAGCCGATCGGCATCGGCGAGCAGGTGCTCGCGACGGTCCACGACGGCGACGCCCTGGTGCCCGTGCCGCCGACGTTCGCCGCGCCGGCGCTCGAGGAGTGGCGGATCATCGTGAAGATGATCGCCGAGAGCGGATGGCGCTTCCAGGTCCACGCCACGCGCGACAACTCGGCGCGGCAGCTCCTGCCGGCCATCGAGGAGGTCCACCGCCAGACGCCGCTCGACAAGCGCCGGCTGGCCTTCGCCCACCTGGAAGACGCGAGCGTCGAGACGATGGAGCGGATCAAGGCGCTGGGGGGCGGCATCACGGTACAGGACCGCCTGCTCCTCACCGGCGAGGACGTCCTGAGGAACCTCGGCCCGGGCGTGGCCCGCCGGGCGCCGCCCCTCAAGACGCTGCTCGCGCGCGGGGTCCCCGTGGGCGGCGGGACCGACTCGACGCGCGTCGCCGCCTATCAGCCCTTCTGGTCCATCTGGTGGCTCGTGACCGGCAAGACGCTCAGCGGGGAAGTCATCCGCGGCCCCGAGGAGAACCTGAGCCGCGAGGAGGCCCTGCGCGCCTACACCACCGGGAGCGCCTGGTTCAGCTTCGACGAGGACAAGCTCGGCTCGATCGAGCCCGGCAAGCTGGCCGATCTGATCGTGCTCTCGGCGGACTACCTCACGGTGCCCGAGGACCGGATCAAGGACCTGACCTCCGTCCTCACGATCGTGGGCGGGAAGCCGGTCTACGCCGCCGGGGACTACGCGGCGCTGGCGCCGCGCTGAACGCTCGGGGAAGGGGCCTCGACGGCCCCCTCCCGACCTCCCCCGCTCCGCTGCGGCGGCAAAGCCGCCGCCCGGAGCGGACCGCCAACCGTTTGAGGTGGGGACATGAGCCTGAGGCGAGAAGCGGCGGTCGGGCGAATTGCTCGGGAAGCGCTGAAGGAGTCGCGGTGAGGGTCGGGGGCGCCCCGGCCGGGGACCCGGCGGCGGGCGAGGGCCTCTACCCGCGCTTCTCGACCGCCGAGTTCGCCCGCCGCCAGGCGGCCGCGCGCGCGATGATGGCCCGCGAGGGCGTCGAGGTGCTCGCGGTCTACGGGAACTCGGCCCTCGCCCGGCACAACCACGCCGACGTGCACTACCTGTCGGGCTTCCTCGGCAACCGCAACAACTACGTCGTCCTGCCCGCCCGCGGCGCGCCCGTCCTCTTCGTCCAGTCCGAAAACCACGTGCCGAACGCGCGCGAGGTGTCGGCCGTCGAGACGCGCTGGGGCGGAACCGACTCCGCGATCGCGGTCGCGGCGTACGCGCGCGAGGCGAGCGCCCGCGGCCCGCTCGGCTACGTGGGGGAGGTGCCGGTCCAGCACTACCTCACGTGGCAGCGGGAGCTGGCGGGCTGGGACCTGCGAGACGTCACCGGCGCGTTCCGGCGGCTGCGGCTCCGGAAGAGCGCCGAGGAGCTCGACTGGCTGCGCCGGGGCGCGGGGCTGACGGACGCCGCGCTCCAGCACCTCGCCGACCACGTCAAGCCCGGCCTGCGGGAGTACCAGCTCGGCGCCCTGATCGAGGAGGCGGCCCTCGGCCGCGGTGGGCTGCCGCACCTCTCCTACATCTCCTCCGGCCCCCAGGACGGCGCGAGCGCCTGCGTCCCCCGCCAGAACCTCTCGCACCGCGTGATCGAGCGCGGCGACGTCATCAACACCGAGATCAGCGTGAGCTACTGGGGCTATTCGGGCCAGGCCCACCGGCCGCTCTTCGTCCAGGCCGAGCCGGGCGCGCTCTACCGGCAGCTCTGGGACGTGGCGCTCGAGGCCTACACTCGCTGCGCGGCCGTGCTGCGGGCCGGCGCCACGGTCGAGGACGTGCTCGACGCCGCCGAGGTGATCCACGCGCGCGGGCTCACCATCAACGACGACCTGCTCCACGGCTTCGGCATCGGCCTCCTCCCGCCGAACGTCCGCACCCGGCGGACGGCCCACCAGCCCCACCGGCCGTTCACCTTCGAGGCCGACATGTGCGTGGTCGTGCAGCCGAACGTGGTCACCCCGGACGAGCGCGCCGGGGTGCAGGTCGGGAACCTCTTCCGCGTCACCGAGACCGGGGCGGAGTGCCTGCATGGCCTCCCCGTGCGCTACTTCGTGACCGGCTGACCCGGGAAGGAGTCGGCAATGCCGGATGCGATCCTCGACCAGGTCATCACGAGCTGGGAGCCCCGCATCGTCAACAACGGCGTCGACATGAACGACTACCACTGGACGGTGGACGGCCTCACGACGTGGGACCAGTGGTACGACGCCTGGATGGGGCTGGGGAAGAAGCACGAGGACCTGGCGCTCGCGGCGGCCGCCGAGGGCCGCGCCGTCACCGCGGGCGAGGCCTTCTACCGCGCGGCGATCGGGTACCACTTCGCCACGTTCTGCTGGGTCCACAACATCGCCGAGTACACCGCGGGCCACGAGAAGCGGGTCGGCTGCTACGCGAAGGCGCTCCCCACGCTCGACCCCCCGGGCGAGCGCGTGGAGTTCCCGCTGGAGGGGGTCCGGATCCCGGCGTATCTGCGGAAGCCCCGCGGGGTCACGCGGCCGCCCGTCGTGATCTTCCTCTCGGGTCTCGACTCGGCCAAGGAAGAGCACGCCACGTTCGAGATCTTCTTCCTGCGCCGCGGCCTGGCCACGCTCACGGTCGACGGCCCCGGCCAGGGCGAGGTCTGGTACCAGATGAAGATGCGCGTGGACTTCGAGGTGACGGCGACCGCGGCCATCGACTACCTGCTCGGCCGCGACGACGTGGACGGGCGGCGGGTCGGGATCTGCGGCGTGAGCGTGGGCGGCTATTTGGCGCCCCGCTGCGCGGCGTTCGAGCCGCGGCTCAGGGCCGTCGCCTCGTGCGGCGGCCTCCACAGCCTGGAGGACCGGCGCCTCCACGGCGAGTTCCATCTGCGGCGCTGGATCCACATCTGGGGGGCCAAGGACCACGCCGACGTCCTGGAGAAATCGAAGGGGGCGACCCTCGCGGGGGTGGCCAAGACCATCACCGCGCCGCTTCTCGTGGTCCACGGGGAGAAGGACAACCTGATCCCGCCCGAGGACCCCTACCGCACCTACGAGCAGGCCAGCGGCCCCAAGTGGTGGGTCTGCTACCCCGAGGGGAACCACGTCTGCAACAACATCGTCTACAAGTACCGGCCCCTCGTGGCCGACTTCATGGCCGAGCACCTGGGGTGAGGTCGCGGGCGCTCGGGCTGGTCGCCGCCGCGCTGGGGTTCCTCGGCTGCCTCCTCGCCAGCGAGGCCCAGCCCGCGGGCAAGCCGGCCCGGATCGGCTACCTTTCGGGCGGCGTCCCGACGGCCGAAGGCCCACTCCTGGACGAGTTCCGGCACGGGCTCCGACAGCTCGGATATTCGGAGGGGACGACCGTCACCCTCGAGCCTCGGTGGGCGGAGGGGCGGCTGGAGAAGCTTCCCCATCTCGCGACCCAGCTCGTCGCATCGAATCCGGACGTCCTGTTCACGCGGGGAACGCCCGCCGCGGTCGCCGCCAGGCAAGCGACGGCCACGGTGCCCATTGTCGCCATCACGGGAAATCCCGTCGAATCCGGGCTCGTCGGGAGCCTGGCCCGACCGGGCGGTAACCTGACCGGCTTGACGATCTTCGGGGAACTGGACGTCAAGCGACTGGAGCTCCTCAAGGAGGCCACCCGCACGGCTTCCCGCGTGGCCCTGCTCTGGAACCCGCTGAACTCCGGTGCCCACCCGGGGCTGAAAAAGCTGCAAGCGGCTGCGCCGAAGGTGGGTGTGACGCTTCACCTGGGGGAGGTGAAGCAGCCGGAGGACTTCGGCCCGGCGTTCGCCGCGATCCGCGCGGGGAATGCTCAGGCGCTGATGACCTTGCCCGATACGCTCATTCACGCGCATCGGCGACGGATCATCGAGTTCGCGGCGGAGGCCCGGCTCCCGGCCATCTACCCGGAGCGAGAGTACGTGGATGCCGGGGGCCTCATGGCCTACGGGCCGAGCCTCCGCGATCTCTACCGCCGGGCCGCGGGCTACGTGGACAAGATCCTGCGAGGGGCCAAACCCGCCGATCTGCCCATCGAGCAGGCCAGCAAGTTCGAGCTGGTCGTCAACCTCAAGACCGCGAAGGCCCTCGGGCTCCACATCCCCCAGTCCGTCCTGCTGCGGGCGGACCAGGTGATCCAGTGAGGACAGTCGCGCTTCTCGTCACCCTCGCCGTCGGTCTTCTCACGGCGCCGCTCGCCGCCGAGGCGCAGCCGGTCCCCAAGATCGGTCTCCTCGGCGATTCGTCCTGGGAACCGTTGAGGCGCGGCCTTCAGGATCTCGGCTACGTGGAGGGGAGGAACATCGTCTTCGAGTCTCGACGGTCGGAGGGGCGAAGCGAGCGCTGGCCGGCTCTCGCGGCCGAGCTGGTCCGGCTCGAGGTCGACATCGTCGTGACCTCCGGCACGCCGGCGACACTCGCGGCCAAGCGGGCCAGCCCGACGATCCCCATCGTCATGGCCGTCACCGGCGATCCGCTCAGTACCGGTCTTGTGGCGAGCCTGGCGCGGCCAGGCGGCAACGTCACGGGCCTGATGCAGCTTGGCGCGGGCCTGGCGGCCAAGCGGCTCGAGCTGGTCAAAGAGGTCGTCCCGAACCTCGCTCGCGTGGCCTTCCTCTGGAACCCGGCGAACCCCGATCAGAAGTCTCACTTCGACCAGGCGCAGGCCGGAGCCCGCGCCCTGGGCTTGACACTCCGGTCCGTCGAGGTGCGCAGCGGCGAGGAGTTGGAGCGCGCGTTTGCGACGATGATGCGGGAGCATCCGTCCGCGCTCCTCATGACGGGCGACACCGTCCACCAGCTTCACATCGACTGGATCATCGGCTTCGCGTCGAAGAGCCGGCTGCCGGTCATGTACCAGCTGAAGGAGAACGTCGAGCGCGGTGGCCTCATCTCCTACGGCCCGATCCGCGCTGACCTGGTCCGACGGGCAGCGCTCTACGTCGACAAGATCCTCAAGGGGGCGAAGCCCGCCGAGCTGCCCGTCGAGCAGCCGACCACGTTCGAGCTGGCGATCAATCTGAAGACCGCGAAGGCCCTCGGGCTCGCGATTCCGCGGTCCGTGCTGCTGCGGGCGAACCGCATCGTCCAGTGAGTACGATAGCGCTGCTCACCCTCGCCATCGGCCTGCTCGCGGCTCCGCTCGCCGCCGACGCGCAGCAGCCGGCGAAGATCCGCCAGATAGGACTGCTATCGCCATTCTCTCCGGCCGGTGCCGCGCGCTGGCACCAGGCGTTCCGGCAAGGTCTCCACGACCTCGGATGGGTTGAGGGGAAGAACATCAGCATCGAGTACCGATATGCGGAGGGTCGAGCCGACCGCCTCCCCGACCTCGCCGCGGATCTCGTCCGTCTCAAGGTAGACATCATCGTCGCTTCCATCGGTACCGATGCGCTGGCTGCCAAGAACGCGACCAGGGCCATCCCTATCGTCATGGCGGCGGCGGGTGATCCGGTCGCAGGTGGGCTTGTCGAGAGCCTGGCGCGGCCCGGCGGCAACATCACGGGGTTGTCCCAGATAGCGCCGGAGATGGCTGGAAAACGGCTGGAGTTGCTCAAGGAGATCGTTCCGCAGCTCTCTCGCGTGGCGGTGCTCTGGAATCCACAGGGCACGACCTCCCCCCTCACGTGGAAAGAAATGCAACTCCCGGCGCGGGCACTGGGACTCCAGCTTCATTCGCTGGAGGTGCGGAGCTCCAGCGAGTTCGCCAAAGCGTTGGAAGACGCGACCAGGGCGCGCGCTGGCGCTCTTGCCATCGCGCCAGACCCGTTGTTCGCTGGAGACTTGAAGCGGATGGCGGACCTTGCGGCAAAGAGCGGCCTGCCGGCGATATTTCACCTCGCGGAGTTCGTACACTCCGGCGGTCTCGTGGCGTATGGGCCGGACCGGTCCGACCTGTTCCGGCGCGCCGCCTCGTACGTCGACAAGATCCTGAAGGGGGCGAAGCCCGCCGACCTGCCCGTGGAGCAGCCGACGAAGTTCGAGCTGGTCGTCAATCTAAAAACCGCGAAGGCCCTCGGGCTCGCGATTCCCCGGTCCGTGCTGCTGCGGGCGGACCACGTCATTCAGTAGGAGGAGTGACCCCCCACGGAGCGATCATGACGTTTCACCACGTCGGGATGGTGGTCCAGTCGGTCAGCGTTGCCAACGACCTTTGCCGGGAGCGGCTCAGGGACGATGCCCCGCTGGTCTGGGGGCCGGTGCCCGCATTTCAGTGTCTCGTTGCCTTCTCCACCAGGTTTCCGATGATCGAATTCGTCGTCCCCGAGGCGGACTCGAGGCTCGTCAGGTTCCTGGGGGGCAAGTCCGTCCTCCACCACATCGCATTTGCCGTCGAGGACGTCCGCCGTCCTGGTCCCTTTTCACCGGGTGACCTCATATTCGACGAGCCAGCTCCCGCCGTCCGCGGGCTCCTGGTCAACTTCCTCAAACCCCTGGGAGGGCTCCTCGTCGAGCTGGTTCAGGAGCCGCCGCGGTAGAGGGCGGGCGTGAAGTGCTGACCCCTGCGCCCTTCGGGCGCCCCGGCCACGTCAGCGTGACTGTCCGCGAGGAGGAGGATCCGCATGACGACGATGACCCGGACTCTCTGGACGCTCCTGGCCGGCTGCGTGGCACTTCCCGCTGTCCCGGCGGGCCGAGCCGACGCCGCCGAGATCAAGGTCTTCAGCGCGGGCGCGATGAAGACCATCGTCACCGAGCTGGCCGAGCCCTTCCGGCAGGAGACCGGGCACGCCGTGGTGATCACGGCCGGCACCGTCGGCCAGCTCCGCCAGAAGGTGACGGCCGGCGAGCCGGCCGACGTCGTCATCGTGACCGACGCCGCGATCGACGACCTCGCGCGGCAGGCGCTGGTCGTCCCCGGGACGCGGACCGATCTGGCCCGCACGGGCATGGGCATCGCCGTCAGGCAAGGCGCGCCGTTGCCGGACATCTCGACGCCCGAGGCCCTCAAGCGGACGCTGCTGGCGGCGCGGTCGTTCGTCTACATCGATCCCGCGAGCGGGGGTACGAGCGGGATCCACTTCGCGAGCGTCCTCCAGCGCCTCGGCATCGCCGACGCCGTGAAGGACAAGCAGATCCTCTGGCCGGGCGGGCTCGCCGCCGAGGTCGTGGCGAAGGGCCAGGCCGAGCTGGTCGCCCATCAGATCAGCGAGATCGTCCCCGTCCGGGGCGTCACGCTCGTCGGGCCGCTGCCGAAGGAGCTCCAGAAGGTCACGACGTATTCGGCCGGGCTCGTCGCGAAGAGCGCGATGCCGGACCCGGCGCGGACCTTCATCGCCTATCTGGCCCGGCCCGCCCTGAAGCCGAAGTTCGCCGCGGCGGGCCTCGACTACCAGGAGTGAGGCCGGCGACACCAGGGGGAGGTCGTGCTGGTCGGCGTCGACGTCGTCCGACCGTAAGCGCGCCCGCCGCGGGTCACGCGGGTCACGCCGACCGCCCGCGCGTGACATCGCCCGCCGCGGGTCCTGTCGCCGGCTTGCCCCGGTCCGGCCGGGCTCCATCACCCGTTCGCGCCCTCCCGCAGTCCTGGCGGACTGCGGGAGGAACGCGAAGGGGTCCCACTGCGCCCGGCCGGCTGCGGGGCGCCGCCGGCGCCACCCGCGGCGGCGGGCGCGAGGACACGGAATCCATCCTCATGACGCCGCGACGGCGATGACCGCGTCGGCCGGCATCCCCCGCTTGAGCC
>JBIOTN010000083.1:0-20235 GCA_044866005.1 Candidatus Rokuibacteriota bacterium
CCGCCGCGGGTGACGGAGCCCGGCCGGACCGGGGCGAGCCGGCGACAGGACCCGCGGGTGGCCGACGCCGAGCGGCAGGATGGGCACGGGACAGGACCCGCGGGTGGCCGATAACCGGAACGGAGCCGCGACCGAATGCCGGTGACCGGGGTGCCCGCCGTGCGGATGCGCGGCATCACCAAGCGCTACCTGGACGTCCTCGCCAACGACGCGATCGACTTCGACCTCCAGCCGGGCGAGGTCTGCGCCCTCCTCGGCGAGAACGGCGCGGGCAAGACCACCCTCATGAACGTCCTCTTCGGCCTCGTCGCGCCCGACGCCGGGACGATCGAGGCCTGGGGCGAGCCGGTCGTCTTCCGCTCCCCCCGCGACGCGATCGCTCGCGGCATCGGGATGGTCCACCAGCACTTCACCCTGGTCGGCCCGCACACCGTGCTGGAAAACGTCGTCCTCGGGACGCCAGCCTCGCGGGGGCCCCTCCTCGACCCGCGTCCGGCGCGCGCCCGGCTGCGCGAGCTGGCGGGACGGCACGGGCTCGACGTGGACCCGGACGCCCGGGTCGTCGAGCTGTCGGTCGGCGAGCAGCAGCGCGTGGAGATCGTCAAGGCGCTCTACCGCGGGGCGCGCGTGCTCGTGCTCGACGAGCCGACGGCCGTCCTCACGCCGCCGGAGGCGCGGCGGCTCTTCGGGGCGCTCCGGTCGCTGGCGGCGGACGGCCGGGCCGTGGTCTTCATCTCGCACAAGCTCCGCGAGGTCATGGAGGTCTCCGACCGCGTCGTCGTGCTGCGCGGGGGCCGGGTCGTCGCGACGCGCCCGACGGCGGGGACGGAGCCGCGAGAGCTGGCGCGCCTCATGGTGGGGCGCGAGGTCCACGCGCCGGCCCGCCGGCCGGGCCGGCCGGCGGGAGCGCCGGTGCTCGACGTGGAAGACCTCGTCGTGCCGGGCGACCGCGGCCTCACCGCGGTCGCCGGCGTCTCGTTCGCGGTCCACGCGGGCGAGGTCCTCGGCCTGGCCGGGGTCGCGGGGAACGGCCAGCGGGAGCTGGCGGAGGCGATCTACGGCCTGAGGCCCGTCGCCCGCGGCCGGGTCCGCGTCGCGGGCGCCGACCTGACGAACCGCCCCCCGGCGGAGGTCGTGCGCCGCCGGGTCGGGCGCGTCCCCGAGGACCGGCTGGGCGTGGGCCTCCTCACCGAGCTCTCCCTCGCCGACAACCTGCTCCTCGAGAGCTACCGCGAGCCGCGCTTCCGGCGCGGGCCCTTCCTGAGCCCGGCCGCCATCGGCGCCTTCGCCGACGAGCGGCTCGCCGCCTACCGGGTCCGCGCCCCCCACCGGGCCGTCGCCGCGAAGACGCTCTCCGGCGGCAACCTCCAGAAGCTCCTCCTGGCGCGCGCCCTCGCGCGCGAGCCGGTGCTGCTGGTCGTCCACCAGCCGACCCGCGGGCTCGACGTGGCGGCGACCGAGGAGGTCCACGAGCGCCTCCTCGCGCTGCGCGACCGCGGGGTCGCCGTCCTCCTGATCTCCGAGGACCTCGACGAGGTCCTCGCGCTGAGCGACCGGATCGCGGTCCTCTACGAGGGCCGGCTGATGGGGATCCTCCCGGCGGAGACCGCGCCGGTCGAGCGGCTCGGCCTCCTGATGGCCGGGGTTGGCGACCCGGCGGGATCGGCGTGAGGAGTCCCGGCCCGATGCCCGTCGCCCCGGGTCGTCCTGCATCACGGCCGGGACGCGCTCGGCCTGCGGCCTCGCGGCCGTCCCGGCCTCTGGGGTCGTCGGCGAGCCTCCTCATAGGGCTGGGTGGGGGGGCCGGCATACGCCTCGGCCGTCCTCGGCCCTGCGTCCTTCCGCTGCTCGGGCCTCGGCCCGGTCCCGGTGCCGGGCCTGTGGTCCCTCACCTCAGGAAAGTCACGCCGTGAGTCTCCCCCGGCTCGAGCGGGGGCACCCGCTCCCGCTCTGGCAGCAGGCGCTCCTCCCGCCCGTCGCGGTCCTGGCGGCCTTCGCCCTCGGCGCGGTGCTGATCCGCTGGGCCGGCGTGGACCTCCTCACCGCCTACGCCGCGCTCTTCGGCGGGGCGCTGGGGAGCCGCTTCGCCCTCCTGGAGACCCTCGTGAAGACGGGGCCGCTCGTCCTGACCGGGCTCGCGGTCGCGCTGGCGTTCCGCGCCCGGTTCTGGAACATCGGCGCCGAGGGCCAGCTCTACGCCGGCGCGGTCGCCGCCACGTGGGTCGGCCTTACCTTCACCGAGACGACGGCGTGGGTCGTCCTCCCGCTGCTCCTCGCCGGGAGCTTCGCCGCGGGCGGGCTCTGGGCCCTGATCCCGGGGATGCTCAAGGCGCGGTTCCGGGTGGACGACGTCGTGCCGACCCTCCTCATGAACTACATCATGCTCTACCTCGTCTCCGCGCTCCTCGACGGGCCATGGCGCGAGCCGGTCAGCCAGTGGCCGCAGTCGGCGGAGATCGCCGAGGCCGCCCAGCTCCCCGTCCTCGTCGCCCGCTCGCGGCTCCACCTCGGCATCCCGCTGGCCTTCCTCTGCGCGGGGCTCGTCTGGCTGCTCCTCAGCCGCACGCCGCTCGGCTACGCGATCCGGGTCGTGGGGGCGAACCCGCGCGCCGCCGAGTTCGGCGGGATCCCGACGACGCGGGTGGTCGCGGTCACGGCGTGCCTCTCGGGCGGGCTGGCCGGGCTCGCCGGCGCGGGGGAGCTGGCCGGCATCCAGTTCCACCTGATGGAGGCGCTCTCGCCCGGCTACGGCTACTCGGGGATCGTCGTCGCCGTGCTCGGCGGGCTCCACCCGCTCGGGGTCGTCCTGGCCGCCGTCTTCTTCGGAATCGTCAACAACGGGGCCCAGACCATGAGCCGCGCGACCGGGGTCCCCACCTACCTCGTCGAGGTCCTGCAGGGCCTGACCCTCCTGACCATGCTGGCCGCGCTCCTCTTCCGCGACTACCGGCTGCGCTGGCGGCGGGGGTAGCCAGAATGGAGCTCGTCTCCGTCGCCTTCCTCGTCGGCCTCCTGGCCGCGACGCTCCGCCTGGCGACCCCGCTCCTCTTCGCGACGATCGGCGAGCTCCTGACCGAGCGGGCCGGCGTCCTGAACCTCGGGATCGAGGGGACGATGCTGATGGGCGCGATGGCCGGCTACCTCGTCGCCTACCAGACGGGGAGCCTGTGGCTCGGGCTCGGCGGCGCGGCCCTGAGCGGCGCGGCGCTCGGCCTCCTCATGGCGGTCCTGACGGTGACGCTCGGCGTGAGCCAGCACGTGAGCGGCCTCGGGGTCACGCTCCTCGCGACCGGCCTCACCCAGTACGTCTACCGGATGGTCATCGGCGCCCCGAGCGTCCCGCCGAGCGTCCGCCCGTTCCCGGTGCTCAGCATCCCCGGCCTCGGCGACCTCCCCGTGCTCGGGCCGATCTTCCAGCACTATCTCCTCGTCTGGATCGCGCTGGCGCTCGTGCCGCTGGCCTCGCTCGTCCTCTACCGCACGCACCTCGGCCTCGCCATCCGGACGGTCGGCGAGAACCCGAAGGCTGCCGAGGTCGCCGGGGTGAGCGTCCACGCCATCCGCTACCTCTGCGTGACGGCCGGCGCCGTGCTGATGGCGCTGGGGGGCGCGTTCCTCTCGCTGGCGCACTTCAACATCTTCCTCTTCGGCATGGTGGCGGGGCGGGGCTGGATCGCGATCGCGCTGGTGGTCTTCGGCAACTGGCAGCCCGGCAAGTGCCTGGCCGGCGCGCTCTTCTTCGGCGGGCTGGACGCCCTCCAGTTCCGGCTCCAGGCCGTCGGGTTCAAGGCCGTGCCCTATCAGTTCTTCCTGGTCTTGCCGTATATTCTCACCATCGTCGCGCTGGTCGGCGTGTCGCGCCGCGCCGCCTATCCGGGCGCGCTGCTCCTCCCGTACAAGCGCGGCGAGGCCTGAGGCCCGGGAAGGCCGATGCCCCGGCCGCCGCGCCGCTCGGCCGGCGCCCGCGGGGCGAGGAGGGAGCCATGGGGAGACGAGAGCCGTCCGGCCGCGCCGAGCGGAAGGTGCTCGGCTACCTGCCCGAGGACGTCCCGCCGCCCGGCGCGATGCTGAGCCTCGGGTTCCAGCAGGTGCTGACCATGTTCCCCGCCACGGTGCTGGTGGCCATCCTCACGAAGTTCGACGTGGGCGTGACCATGCTGGCGAGCGGCCTCGGCACGATCGTCGCGCTCCTGGTCTCGCGGCGCCAGATCCCGATGTACTACGGCTCGAGCTTCAGCTACATCACCGTGGTCGTGACGACGATGAGCCTCTACGCGAAGGACTGCTTCTCGAGCCCCACCACGGTCTACTGTCCCGACGGCGTGCGGCTCGTCCAGGTCGGGATCATCGGCACGGCCGTCGTGGAGATCCTGGTCGGCCTCCTCATCATGCGGGTCGGCAAGGCGGCGCTCGACCGGGTGCTGCCGCCCGTCATCACCGGGAGCGTGGCCGTGGTCATCGGCGTCGCGCTCGCCGGGGCGGCGCTCGGCATGGCGAGCGCCAACTGGGCGCTCGCGTTCCTCACGCTCGTCGTCACCATCGTCTTCTCGGTCTACCTCCAGAACCGGGGCCTGCTCGGCATGCTGCCGTTGCTGCTCGGCGCCGTCGTGGGCTACCTGGTCTCGGTCCCGTTCGGGCTCGTCGCCTTCGACCGCGTGACCCAGGCGGCCTGGGTCCGGGTCCCCAGCGTGACGGTCCCGGCCTTCGGCGACCCCAACGCCTGGGCCGCGGTCGTGAGCATCGCGCTCATCGCGATCGCGACCATCCCGGAGAGCACCGCCCACCTCTACCAGATGAGCCTCTACATCGACCAGCTCGCGAAGGAGCTCGGGCGGAAGCCGCTCGAGATCAAGCGCCTGATCGGCCTCAACCTCGTCGCCGACGGCGGGGACGACGTGGTCGCGGGACTCCTGGGCGGCTGCGCGGGGACGAACTACGGCGAGAACAACAGCCTGATGGCGATCACGCGCTGCTACTCCGTGCCGGTGCTGATGACGGCGGGCGGGATGGCGATCGCGCTGTCGTTCGTCGGCAAGCTCGCGGCCGTCGTGAACACGATCCCGGTGGCCGTGACCGGCGGGCTGTCGATCTATCTGTTCGGCGTCATCGGGATGCAGGGCGTCGCCCTCATCCAGTCCGAGCGCGTCAACCTCTTCGAGCCGCGCCACCTGGCGGCCGGCGCGACGATCCTGATCTGCGGGATCGGCGGCAACCTCGCGCTGAAGGACGGCCTCTTCCCGTTCCACATCCCGGTCGTCTTCCCGAACGGGATCCCGGCCATCGTCTTCTCGGCGATCGCCGGGATCATGTTGAACCTCCTGTTCCTCGCGGTGAAGCCGGAGTGGTTCGGCGTCCGCGAGCGCGCCAACATCGTCTAGGCAACGCCGCCGCGCGGAGTGGAACGTCGTACTGCGGCGATCATTGATGAAGGGCCTCGCGTGGCCTGAGCGGCTGGCTGCCGAGTCGTGAAACCGCCGGCGTTCGAGTACGTCGCGGCGGGCTCCGTGGAGGAGGCCATCGGCGAGCTCCAGCGGCACGGCGACGGGGCCAAGCTCCTCGCGGGCGGCCAGAGCCTCATCCCGATGCTCAACATGCGGCTCGCCGCGCCGGCGCGTCTGGTAGACCTCGGCCGCGTGGCGGGCCTGGCCGGCATCGCCGAGCGCGACGGCGGCGTGGCCATCGGCGCCATGACCCGGCAGCGCGCCGTCGAGCGGAGCCCGCTCGTCGCCGCGCGGGTGCCGCTCCTCGCGGAGGCGATCGGCTGGGTCGGCCACGTCGCCATCCGCAGTCGCGGGACGGTCGGCGGGAGCCTCGCCCACGCCGATCCCGCCGCCGAGCTGCCGGCCGTCGCGGTCTGCCTGGACGCGCACCTGACCGTGCGGGGACCGGACGGGGAGCGGCGCGTGGCGGCCCGCGAGTTCTTCCGCGCCCCGCTCACGACCGCGCTCGGGCCGGCCGAGGTCCTCACCGCGGTGTGGTTCCCCGGCACCGCGCCGGGCAGCGGCGCCGCCTGGCTCGAGCTGGCCCGCCGCCACGGGGACTACGCGCTGGTCGGGGTCGCGGCCGTCGTCACGCTCGACGGGGAGGTCGTGACCGCGGCGCGGCTCGCGCTGACCGGGGTGGGCGGCGTCCCGGTGCGCGCGATGGAGGCCGAGGCGCGCCTGGCCGGCGGGCGGCTGACGCCGGAGCGCGTCGAGGCGGCCGCCGCCGCCGTCCGCGAGGCGATCGCCCCAGACGGCGACATCCATGCGACGGCCGCCTACCGCCGGCACGTGGCCGGCGTGCTGGCGGCGCGGGCCCTGCGCCAGGCGGCCGAGCGGGCCCGGGTGGCGGTCCGCCGGTGAGCTTCGTCGGACCGCCCGCGCCGCTCCCCGTCCGCGTGCGCGTCAACGGACGCGAGCACGCGGCCATCGTCCCGCCCCGGCTGCTCCTGTCGGACTTTTTGCGCGACGGGCTCGGGCTCACGGGCACCCACGTCGGCTGCGAGCACGGGGTCTGCGGGGCGTGCACGGTGCTGCTCGACGGCGAGCCCGTCCGCGCGTGCCTCGTGCTCGCCGTGCAGGCGGACGGGGCGGCCATCACGACCGTGGAAGGGCTCGCGCCCGACGGCGGCCCGCTCCACCCGGTCCAGGAAGCCTTCCGCCTCGAGCACGGGCTCCAGTGCGGCTACTGCACGCCCGGCTTTCTCATGACCGTGGTCGCGCTCCTCCGGGAGACGCCCCAGCCGAGCGACGACGCGATCCGGACCGCCCTGGCCGGCAACCTCTGCCGCTGCACCGGCTACCAGAACATCGTCCGCGCCGTCCACCGCGCCAGCGCGCTTCTGTCGGCGGCCGGGACCGCCCCGTGACGGGAGTCATGAGCTCCCCGTTGAATCGGAGGACAAGCGTCTATACACTCGCCGGAGTGCGATTCGAAGGAGAAGCCGAAGGTACCGGATGAAAAAGGCCGCAGCTGAGAGATATCGCGGCATCGACTTCTCGCGCGCCAAGCGCGGTCCTGTCGTCAAGCCCGAGCCCGGAAAGACGAAGATCTCGATTCGCCTGGACAAGAGCGTGCTGGATTACTTCCGAGATCTGGTGGAGAAGGCCGGCGGTGGGACCTACCAGATGCTGATCAGCGACGCCTTGCTCGAGCATGTCCAACCCGCCTGAACTGCTTTGCGACGTATGCGAATCTCCGTATGGAATACGCCAAGCTGGCCGAGATCGACGGCGTGTTTCGCAAGCTGATCGACAACCTCCTCAACACCCACGACTGGTTCGCGGCGTTCTTCCTGCTTCGAGCGCACTCCGCGTTCCTGGCCGGCTCTCATCTTGCGATGTCGGGACAGGCGGCGGAGGCGTACGCGTCGCTGCGGTTGTGCCTTGAGAATGGCCTCTACGGCCTGTATCTGGCGAGGAATCCAGGTTCCCGAGCGCTGCATCGATTACGGAGGCCATCCGAACGAGCGAGCCCTGGCACAGGGCCTCAAGACCGAGAAGGGCGTGCACGCGGTGAACCTCAAGATCGTCTATCTCACGACGATCCACTCGTATCTCGCGTCTGCTTGACGACAGCAGCGCAGGTGGGCGCTTTGGTACTCGGCATGTTTCGGATAGTGTTCAGGGAGCGTCTCGACCTGACCGGCTTGAGCGACGACTTGACCAGGGCGAGACAGGGACTGTGAGGTCTAACTAGGCACGCAGCCGACGGTCTTCGGCCGCGGCTGATACCGAGCGCTAGGCGACTCCGGCACGTCGGCGAGAGGGTTGAAGAACGATCTTGGCGCGGATCCCTAGCTTGGCGAGCATGTCGATCAAGGTGTCGATGCTGAAGAGGTCGATTCGACCGCGCATCAGGTCGCTGACGCGGGGCTGGGTAACGCCCAGAAGCGCGGCCGCCTCGCCCTGCTTCAGCCCGCGCGCCGCAATCGCCTTCTGGAGGTTCAGCATCAGGTCTGAGCGGACCTTGAGGTGTTCAGCCTCATCGGGCGAGAAACCAAGGTCGCGGAACACGTTACCGGTCGACCGGGTCTGCTTCACCTTCTTCACGGACCACCTTTCCCTTTCCGCGCGCCCGCTGCTGGACCAACAGCCGCAGGCGATGCCTGGCGAGATCGAGGTCGTCCTTCGGCCGAGATCACGACCCCGCGGAGGCGCGCGGGCTTCCCCGGGATTCGCGCGATGGTGGAGGCCGACCCGAGGGGCGGGTTGCCCGTGATGGGAGTGGTCCTTCCGGAGGATCAGATCGCGCGCATCCTGGCCGACGCCGAGGAAGCCCTCCGCCCGTACGTGACCGCGGACGGGGCCGTGAGCTTCGACATCACGGCCCACATCGTGACGGCCACCAAGGCGCGCCATCGACGATGAAGCTCAGCGTCCGGAGCTTCACGAAAGGCCTGACCTTCCACGGGGAAGTGGAGGGCAAGCGGCAGCGCTACTACGTCCTGTCCAGCCCGCGCGAGTACTTCGTCATGTCGGTGTCCCGGAGCAAGCGGGCGTCCGGTCACTTCAACGTGGTCGGCAAGTCGGCCGTCGAGCGCCTCTACCGCCGGCTCCGCGGGCAGAAGGGGCTGACGGCGAAGCGCGTCTTCAGCCGGACACGGAACCGACGGCTCGTCCCATCCCGGCTCACCGCGCTGAACATGCTCTACGTGCTGGTGGCGACGGACCGGGCCAGCATCGACGCGCGCCGCCGGTCCCGGGAGATCTTCTTCAACACGAGGCGGCGCTAGCATCCCGGGCCCCATGAAGGCGGCGTTTTCGCGGAGCGGCGGCGCGCGGGGCGGGTGTTCGGCGGGTCAGGCGTGAATCGGCCGGGGATCGGGCGGACGCTCGGGGCCGGGCTGGCGGGTGGGGTCGCCTTGAACCTCGGCATGCTCCTGACCTTTCGGCTGATCGGGTTCGGCTGGCACGGCGGCGGCATCCTGCTCGACGTGTCGATCCAGAGCCCCAAGCTGATCGCCGTCTGGACGGACCTCGAGCCCTTGCCGCTGATCGTGGCGAACCCGGCGCCGATCGTGGTCGGCCTCGTGCTCTTCGGCGTCGGGCACGCCTTCGTCTACCGCTGGCTCTCTCCGGCGTGGCCTCCGGGCATCGGGGCGCGAGCCCTCAGGCTGGGCGGGCTGATCTTCTTCATGGCCTTCCTCTTCTGGGAGTTCTTCACCCCGTTCAACCAGTTCGGCGAGCCGCTGGCGCTGATCGGGCTCGAGCTTCTGTTCTGGGCGGTTGTCGCCCTCGGGGAATCGTCTATCATCGTGCTGGCCTGCGAGACCCTCGGGTCCACGGCGCGGCCCACGGGGTGACCTCGCCGCGCAAGGGGAGCGGCTATGAAACCGAGTCGATGGCTCTATGGCCTGGTGGGGGCGGTGCCGGCGTTCGGGCTCGGCGTGTGGGTGGCCGGCCTCGCCGCCCAGCCCGCGACCTTCGACGTCGTCCGGGCCCGCAGCTTCCAGCTGGTGGACGATCGCGGCCAGGTTCGCGGCGAGCTTCACCTCGGCGGCATCGACGGCAGCGGCAACTTCCGGCTCTCCGATGCGTCGGGTCGAGTGCGCGTCAAGCTCGGCACCTCGGTCGAGGGGAACACCGGCTTGCTCCTGCTGGACGACGACATGAACCCGGCCGTGTCGATCGGGGTCGGTAAGGCGCAGGACGCGGCCATCACCCTCACCAGCCGGAGCGGCCAGACGCGTGTGGTCAAGCCCTAGGGGCGAGGTCCTCACCACGCTGGACAGGGCGCGCCCCGCACTCCTCGTGGTCCTCCTGCTCACATCGCTCGGCGCGGCGCGCTCCTCCCACGCCCAGCCGACGCCCAGGACCCCGCGGGTGGGCATCCTGGGGGACACGTCGGGCCCCCAGTGGACCGCCTTTCGGGACGGGATGCGCGAGCGCGGCTGGATCGAGGGACAGAGCCTCGAGCTGGCGTGGCGCTGGTCGGAAGGCACGACCGACCGCTTTGCCCGCCCTCGCCGCCGAGCTGGTCCAGCTCAAGGTGGACGTCATCGTCACGGAAGGCGGGCCCGCGACCCGGGCTGCCAAGAAGGCGACCGCCACGATCCCGATCGTCATGACGATCGTCGCCGATCCGGTGGGGACCGGGCTGGTCGCCAGCCTGGCCCGGCCGGGCGGGAACGTGACCGGGTCGTCCTCGCCGTCGCCCCAGCTGACGGCGAAGCAGATCGAGCTCCTCAAGGAAGCCGTTCCGCGCCTGAGCCGGCTCTCGGTCCTCTGGAACCCGACGAGTCCGGCCCATCCGGTGGCCTTGAAGGAGATCGAGGCGGCCGCCGCGGCGCTCCGCGTCAGCGTGCAGCGGGTCGAAGCCCGGACCGCGGAGGAGCTCGAGAGCGCGTTCGCGGCGATCACCCAGCAGCGTCCCCACGGGCTCCTGGTGCTGGCGACGCCGATCTTCGACGCCCAGCAGCGACGGATCGCCGACTTCGCCGCCCGGAGCCGGCTCCCGGCCGTGTTCAACAAGCCGCTCTTCGCCGAGGCCGGCGGCCTCATGGCCTATGGCGCGCGCTACGCCGATTTCTTCCGCCACGCCGCCACGTACGTGGACAAGATCCTCAACGGCGCGAAGCCGGCCGACCTGCCCGTCGAGCAGCCGGCGCGCTTCGAGCTCATCATCAACCTCCGGACCGCGAAGGCCCTCGGGCTCACGATCCCGCCGTCGCTGCTGCTGCGGGCGGATCGGGTCATCGAGTGACAACGCACGCTTCGAGATGACGAAGTACTGGATCAGTCTGGCTGCGCTGTTCCTGATTGCTTGCTATTGCCTGTACGCTGGTGTGTTCTTCGCCTGGGTAACGGCGACGCCGGTCCCGGCTCATTTGCGTGCTCAGGCCAGCCAGTATGCACAGCTGTGGCTAGGAGGCTTCGCTGCAAGCGTGCTGATCAGTGTGGGGCTGATCGTCAGGATGTTCATCATTGGCCGACGGTAGTCCCGGGGAGCACCATCGATGAAGCTGGGTCCAGAAACGGGCCTTGGCCGTGTGGCAGGCAACTGCGCGTTTGGCAGGCTCCCCTGAACCTGGGGTTACTGACGTGTCGACTGATCGGGCTCGGGCGGCACCGCGGCGACGTGCTGCTCTGAGCGCCCGATGACCACGCGGCTGATCGGCGCGCGGATCCCGCGGAACGAGGACCCGCGGCTGCTCCGCGGGCTCGGCTGCTTCGTGGCCGACGTCAATCCCCCCGGCGTGCTCCACGCGGCCGCGCTCCGGAGCCCGCACGCGCACGCGCGGATCCGCTCGATCGACCCCGCGCGCGCCCGCGCGCTGCCGGGCGTCCACCGGGTCCTCACCGCCGCGGACCTCGGGCCGGTCAACCAGCCGACGCCGCTCCTGATCCCGCACCCGGCCCTGACCGCGCCGCGCACCCAGCGTCCGCTGGCGGCCGACGAGGTCCGGTACGCGGGCGAGCTCGTCGCCTTCGTCGTCGCCGAGGACCGCTACGTGGCGGAGGACGCCGCCGGGCTGATCGAGGTCGCCTACGAGCCGCTCCCGGCGGTCACGGACCTGGAAGCGGCGCTCCGGGACGGGAGCCCGCGCGTCCACGCGGAGGTGCCGGGAAACCGCGCGGCGCGCCTCGTCCAGACGGTCGGCGACCCCGACGCGGCCTTTGCCCGCGCCGCGCACGTCTTCCGCGAGCGGCTCTACATCGAGCGGAGCTGCGGGAGCCCCATCGAGGCGCGCGGCGTGGTCGCCGAGTACGACCCCCGGGCGGGCGCGCTCCGCGCGTGGATCTCGACCCAGGCCCCGCTGCCGCTCAAGAACGGGCTGGCGCGGATCTTCGGCCTGCCGGAGTTCAAGGTCGAGGTGATCGCCCCCGACGTGGGCGGCGGCTTCGGCACGAAGATCATGCTCTTCTACCCCGAGGAGGTCCTGGTCCCGTACGCGGCGATCCGCCTCGGGCGGCCCGTGAAGTGGATCGAGGACCGGCTCGAGCACCTCACGAGCGCGAGCCACGAGCGCGGTCAGCTCCACGAGGTGGAGGTCGCGACGGACGCGGCCGGACAGATCCTCGCCCTGCGCGACCGCTTCCTCCACGACGCCGGCGCGTACACGCCCTACGGCATCATCGTGCCCCTCATCACCGCGACCCAGCTCCCCGGCCCCTACCGGCTCCGGCACTACCACGTCGCCTTCGACGTCGTCTACACGAACAAGGTCATGGTGACGCCGTATCGCGGCGCCGGCCGGCCGCACGGCGCCTTCGTCATGGAGCGCATGATCGGCCGGATCGCGCGCGAGCTCGGCCTGGAAGCCGCCGAGGTGCGGCGCCGGAACTTCATCCAGCCCGACGAGTTCCCGTGGGACGTCGGGCTCACCTTCCAGGACGGCGGGCCGACCCGCTACGACAGCGGCGACTACCCGAAGGGGCTCGCGCTGGCGCTCGACGCGATCGGCGCGCGCGACTTCCGCGCGCGGCAGGCGGCGGCGCGCGCGGAGGGCCGCTACCTCGGCCTCGGCCTCGCCTGCTACGTGGAGGGGACCGGCATCGGCCCCTACGAGGGCGCCCACGTGCGGGTCGAGCCGAGCGGCCAGGTCTTCGTGGCGACCGGGCTCACGACCCAGGGCCAGGGGCACCCGACCACGTTCGCCCAGATTGCCGCCGACGCGCTCGGCTGCGACCCGGCCGACGTCACGGTCGTGACCGGCGACACGAGCCGCTTCAACTGGGGGGCCGGCACCTTCGCCAGCCGGGCGCTCGTCACCGCGGGGAACGCCGTGGGGATCGCCGCCCGCAAGGTCCGGGAGAAGGCCCTCCGCCTCGCCGCGGAGCTCCTCGAGGTCGCGCCGCAGGACCTGGAGGTGGCCTCCGGCGCCGTGCGCGTGCGCGGCGTCCCGAGCCGCCAGCTCACGCTCGGCGCGCTCGCGACGGTGGCGAACCCGATCCGCTACGCCTACGGGAAGGAGGCCGCGGAGGCGGCGCTCCGCCTCGTGAAGCCGCGGCAGGGGGCCGTCCTCGGGGAGGACGAGGAGCCCGGGCTCGAGGCGCGCGGCTACTACGCGCCGCCCCAGGCCACGTTCGCGAGCGGCTGTCACGCCGCGATCGTCGAGGTGGACGCGGAGACGGGCGTGGTCCGCTTCCTCC
This sequence comes from Candidatus Rokuibacteriota bacterium, assembly GCA_044866005.1. Classification (GTDB taxonomy): domain Bacteria; phylum Methylomirabilota; class Methylomirabilia; order Rokubacteriales; family DASRDR01; genus JBIOTN01. Next base: position 13,077 of record JBIOTN010000083.1, read on the forward strand.
GCTACGTCGTCCAGCACGACTGCGGGACGCTCGTGAACCCGACGATCGTGGAGGGGCAGATCCACGGCGGCGTCGCCCAGGGGATCGGCGGGGCGCTCTACGAGCGGCTCGTCTACGACGCGAGCGGCCAGCTCCTCGCGGGCACGTTCATGGATTTCCTCATTCCGACCGCGGTGGAGGTCCCGGAGATCGAGATCCGGCACCTGGAGACGCCGTCGCCCCTGAACCCGCTCGGCGTCAAGGGGGTGGGCGAGGCGGGCGCGATCCCGGTGCCCGCGCTGGTCGCCGAGGCGGTCGAGGACGCCCTCGCCCCGTTCGGCGTCCGGGTGCGCGAGATGCCGCTCACCCCGAGCCGGATCCTCGAGCTGATCGCGGAGGGGCGCGCCGGGACGCGCGGCGGCCGACCGTAGCGAGCGGAGGGTCGCCGACCAGGAGGCAAGGATGGACCTGCTCATCACCGGCGGCACGGTCATCACCATGGACCCGGAGCGGCGGATCCTGGACCCGGGCGCCGTCGCCGTCCAGGGCCAGCGGATCGTGGCGGTCGGCCCGGCCGCGACGGTCGGGGCCCCGTCGCCGGCCGCGCGCACGATCGACGCCACCGGGAAGGTCGTGCTGCCGGGCTTCGTCAACACGCACACCCACCTCTTCCAGACGCTCCTCAAGGGCCCGGCCGACGACCGCCAGCTCGAGGACTGGTTCCGCACCGTGGTGGGCCCGGCGGCGTGCGAGCTGACGGAGGAGGACTGCTACCAGGCGAGCCTCCTCGGCTGCCTGGAGGCGATCCGCTCCGGCACCACGACGGTCAAGGACTTCATGTACACGCACCCGCGGCCGCACCTCTCGGATGCCGTGATCCGCGGGATGGTCGAGACGGGCGTGCGGGGCGTGTTCGTCCGCGGCTACATCGACTTCGGGCGGGACTACGGTATCCCGCCGGCGCTCATCGAGTCGACGGACGCGCTCCTCGCGGACTGCGAGCGCGTCGCCAAGCGCTACCACGGCGCGGCGGACGGCCGCATCACCGTCCGCTTCGGCCCCTGCATGATCTGGTCGTGCACGCGGGAGGGCCTCCAGGCGACCCAGCGCCTCGCGGCGGACCTCGGCCTCGGCCTCACGATCCACGTGGCCGAGACGCGCTTCTCCGTGGAGAACGCGCAAGAGCGCTTCGGGGTCGGCGACCTGGCGGCGCTCGAGCGGATCGGCTTCCTCGACACGCCGACGCTCGCCGTCCACTGCGTGAACCTGACCGACCGCGACATCGCCATCCTGAAGGCGCGGCGCACCGCCGTCTCCCACAACCCGACCAGCAACATGTACCTGGCGGCCGGCGTCGCGCCGGTCCCCCAGATGCTGCGGGCCGGCGTGCGGGTCGGCCTGGCGACGGACGGACCGGCCAGCAACAACAACCAGAACATGCTCCACGCGCTCAAGTTCGCGGCGCTGCTCCACAAGGTGCACACGCGGGACCCGACGGCGATCACGGCGGAGCAGGTCCTCGAGATGGCCACGATCGACGGGGCCGCGGCGCTCGGGCTCGACGCCGACGTCGGCTCGCTCGAGCCCGGCAAGAAGGCCGACGTCGTCGTGGCCGACCTCCGGAACGTCCACGCCGCGCCGGTCTACCACCCGGTCTCCTCCCTCGTCTACGCCGCCATCGGCTCCGAGGTCGAGACGGTCGTGATCGACGGCCGGCCGGTCATGGAAGCCGGCCGGGTCCTGACCGTGGACGAGACGGCGCGCCTCCGCGACGCCGAGCGCGCCGCGGCCGGGCTCCTCGGCCGCGCCCGGATCCCGCCGCCCGGGGCGCGCGGCTGGCGCCGCCTGAGCTTCTGAGCGGGCCCGGCCCCCCGGGCGCGCCTACCCGGCGGCGCGCGCTTGCCGTATAGTGGGAGGCCCGACATGAGCCTGGTGGACCGAGCCAACCACACCGCCCTCGAGCGCCTCCTGGCCGCGGCGCCGGCGCTCGTGGACGTCCGACCCGCGCGCGAGGTCGTGCCGGCGCTCGGCGCCCGCGCGCTTCTCCACGCCGGGCCGCCGATCCCGTGGGAGCGGATGTGCGGGCCGATGCGCGGCGCGGTGACCGGGGCGCTCCGCTACGAGCGCTGGGCCAAGACCGTCGAGGAGGCCGAGGCGCTCGCCGGCTCGGGGGAGATCGCCTACCTGCCGTGTCACCACGTGGGCGCGGTCGGCCCCATGGCGGGGATCGTCTCGCCCTCGATGCCCCTCTGCGTGGTGGAGAACCGCCGGGCCGGCAACCGCGCCCTGGCCACGCTCAACGAGGGGCTGGGGCGGGTCCTGCGCTACGGCGCGAACGACGACGCGGTGATCGCGCGGCTCGGCTGGATGGAGGAGGTGCTCGGGCCGGCGCTCGGCGCGGCCGTCCGGCGGATCCCGGGCGGGATCGACCTGCGGGGCTTGCTCGCCCAGGCGCTCCAGATGGGCGACGAGGGCCACAACCGGAACCGCGCCGGCACCTCGCTCTTCTTCCGCGCGATCGCGCGCCCGCTCCTCGACGTGGGGCTGCCGGCCGCGCGGCTCGGCGAGATCTTCGACTTCGTCACGGGCAACGACCACTTCTTCCTCAACCTGTCCATGGCGGCCTCGAAGGCGGCGCTCGACGCCGCCCACGGGGTGGCGGGCTCGAGCCTGGTCACGGCGATGGCGCGGAACGGCGTCGAGGTCGGGATCCGCGTCTCCGGGTGCGGCGACCGGTGGTTCACGGGGCCCGCCGCGGTCCCGCAGGGGCTCTTCTTCCCCGGCTACGGGCCCGCCGACGCGAACCCGGACATCGGCGACAGCGCCATCACGGAGACCGGCGGCCTGGGGGGCTTCGCCATGGCCGCCGCCCCCGCCATCGTCGAGTTCGTGGGGGGCCGCGCCGAGGACGCCGTGCGCGCCACGCTCGAGATGTACGAGATCACGCTCGGCGAGCACCCGCACTACCGGATCCCGGCGCTCGGCTTCCGGGGAACGCCGGTCGGGATCGACGTCCGCAAGGTGGCCGAGACCGGGATCCTGCCGATCATCAACACGGGGATCGCCCACCGCGTCCCCGGCATCGGCCAGATCGGGGCGGGCATCGTGCGGCCCCCGCTCGCCTGCTTCACCGCGGCGCTCGGCGCGCTCGCCACCGCGCGCCCGCGGCCGGGCTCCGGGTAAAGGCTATGGATGAGCGAATAGTGAGGCAGCCGCGGGGCGTGGCCGATCCAATGCTGACCGAGATCGTACGCCGGCTCGTCGGGGCATACGAGCCCGAGCGGATTTATCTCTTCGGTTCTCACGCGCGCGGCGAGGCCGGGTCGGACAGCGACTACGATCTGCTCGTCGTAGTTTCTGACGACGCGCGGCCGGAGCGCAAACGGAGCCGCCTGGGATACCTCGCACTGCGCGGCACTGGGACTGCCGCCGACGTGATGGTCTGCACGCGACGCTATTTCGAGGAGCGGCTACACCTCAAAGCATCGCTTCCGGCGACGATCGCTCGCGAGGGGAAGCTGCTCTATGCAGGGTGACGACGTCCGGGTCGCGGAGGTCAGGGCCTGGTTAGTCAGGGCGGCGAGCGACCTGCGGGCGGCAGAGCATGATTTCGCCGCCGTGCCGCCACTTCTCGACGATGCCGTGTTTCACTGCCAGCAGGTCGTCGAGAAGACGTTCAAGGCGTATCTTGCGTGGCACGATAGGCCTTTCCGGAAGACCCACAGTCTGGAGGAGCTCGGTGAGGCCTGCATTCCGCTGGACAATGCCCTGCGAACGCTCGTGGACGCCGCCGTCCCGCTGACCGAGTATGCCTGGAAGTTTCGTTATCCGGGTGAGGTCGAGCGCCCGACGCGCCAAGAGGCGGAGGTCGCGCTGGCCGTCGCGCGTACCATCTTCGACGCGATTCGGAGCCGTCTACCCGAAGCCGCACACCCATAACGATCGCCGCCAGAGCCGAGTCAGACTGTGTCGCAACACGTCGAGGGAAGAGCCGAACGTGCCCAAGCCGACCTCCTCGTTCGCGGGGCGCGGATCTGGGGACGCGAGGGCCTCTGGGACGTCGCGGTCGCCGGCGGCCGCTACGCGGAGATCGCCGCCGCCGGCCAGCGGTCGAGCGGGCGCGCCGTCGAGATCCGCGCGGCCGACCTCGGGCGGCTCGCCGCGGGTGGGCCACGCGAGGTCGACGCGGCGGGGCGGCTCCTGGCGCCGGCCTTCGTCGACCCCCACATCCACCTCGACAAGGTCCTCGTGGCGGCCGACGTCCGCCCGAACCGCTCCGGCACCCTGCGCGAGGCGATCGAGATCCTCTGGGAGCGGAAGGCGGCCTACACGGTCGAGGACTCGGTCCGCCGGGCCGGGCAGGTGATCGAGTCGGCCGTCCTCACCGGCACCACCCGGATGCGGACCCACGTGGACGTGGACACGGTGGTGAAGCTCCGGGCGCTGGACGGCGTGGCGGCGGCCCGCGAGCGCTACGCGGGGCTGGTGGACCTCGAGATCGTGGCCTTCCCCCAGGAAGGCATCCTGCGGGACCCCGGCGCCGCGGACCTCCTCCGCGCCGCCGTCACCGCGGGCGCGGACCTGGTCGGCGGCATGCCCCACAACGAGGCCTCGCCCGAGGACAGCCGGCGCCACGTCGAGACCTGCTTCGAGATCGCGACGGCGCACGGCCGCGACATCGACATGCACGTGGACGAGACGGACGACCCGGCCTCGCGGACGCTCGAGATCCTGGCCGACCTCACGCTCGCCCACGGCTACGCCGGCCGGGTGACGGCCGGGCACACCTGCGCCCTCGCCGCCTACCCCGACGACTACGCGCGCCGGGTCATCGACAAGCTCGCCCGCGCGGGCGTCCACATGGTCACGAACCCTGCGACGAACCTGATGCTCCAGGGGCGCCACGACCGGCAGCCCGTCCGGCGCGGGATCACACGCGTCAAGGAGCTGCTCGCGGCGGGCGTCAACGTCGCGATGGGCCAGGACTGCGTGCAGGACACCTTCTACCCGTTCGGCCGCGGCGACATGCTGGAGATCGCCCTCATCACGGCGCACGCGGCCCACCTGAGCCTGCCCGACGAGATCGAGACGGTCTTTCGCATGGCGACGACGAACGCGGCGCGACTGCTGCGGATCCCGGACTACGACGTCGCCGCGGGGCACCGGGCGGACTTCGTCCTGCTGGACGCCCCGACCGCGGCGGAGGCGATCCGGCTCCAGGCGCCGCGCCGGCTCGTGGTCCGGCGCGGCCGGATCGTCGCCGAGACCCTCACCGAGCACAGGGTCTACCCGGCAGGGGGCGGATGAGCCGCCGGCGTCGGCCGCCGACCCGTCGAGCGTGATGGGCTACTGCGGCCCGACCGCGATGAAGTGCCAGTTCTGAGAGCCGGGACTCCCCTTCGAGGCCGGGTCGTTAGACGGCTGCGCGATGTAGGCGCTGAAACCTGAGACGGTGACGCCGCCGGCCGGGCTATCGATCGAGATCACCTGGACGAACTGCGGGTCGACCGGGTCCGTGAAAAAGCCCTCCACGCCGAGGGCGACGGAGGGGGGACTCGCGAAGGGCGTGTCGAACGTCACCGTGTAGCGGCCGGATCCCGTCGCGACGGCCGTGAACCCGCTGCCCTCCAGCGTGGAGCCGTCGGCGCCGGCGATCGTGCCGCGAATCAGCACGAGGTTGGCCTCGACGCCCTGCACGCCACTCGTCGACGCCGCGAACGGGTTGCCCGGCCCGGGCGGGAGCCCCGAGTTGCCACGCGCCTGCGCCAGCGCCGGCGGCGCGGTCACGGTCACGATCAACAGCGCCAGCAGGACCGGTTTGATGACGACCATGCTGCACCTCCCGAGGGTAGGAAAGAAGAAGAAGCGCGTCGCTGCGGCCGCCAGACTATAGCCACGCCGGACGGAGGCGCGCAAGCCCCGGGCGAGAGGCTCGGGTCTAGCCGTTCCTCGCCATCTTGCCGTATAGTGAGCGTCGCGCCGGCTCCGAAGGCTGGTGCGGCCAGGTCGTCGCCGAGACCCTCACCGAGCACCGGCTCTATCCAGGAGGCGCGAGATGAGGACGAGCGCGTTCAAGGTCGGCATGCGGAGCCCGGACGACGTGGCCGCGGGGGCGCGGCTCCTCGACGAGAAGGCCTTCCGCGCCGAGGACGTGGTGGCGATCCTCGGGAAGACCGAAGGCAACGGCGGCGTCAACGACTACACGCGCGGGCTCGCCACGCTCGCCTTCCAGCTCCTCCTGGCCCAGCGCTCGGGCACGCCGATCGAGAAGATCGCCAGGCGGGTCCCGATCATCTGGTCGGGCGGGACCGAGGGGCTCATGAGCCCGCACGCGACGATCTTCGTCCGCGAGCCCGACCGGGGCCCGGCGCCCCCGGGGCAGAAGCGGTTCACGGTCGGGACCGCGTACACGCGCGACCTCCTCCCCGAAGAGTTCGGGACCCTCGTCCACGCCGAGGTCGCCGCCGAGGGCGTGCGCGCCGCCATCCGCGAGGCCGGCATCGAGGCGATGGAGGACGTCCACTTCGTCCAGATCAAGACCGGCGCCCTGACGACCGAGCGGATCGCGGCGGCCCGGAGCCGCCGGCGCGAGGTGGTCACCTCCGACACGGGCAAGTCCATGGCCTACGGGCGCGCCGCCGCCGCGCTCGGGATCGGCCTCGCCACGGGCGAGCTCCCGGCGGCCCGCGTGACCGACGCCGCCATCCTGAAGGACCTGGCGGTGGCCTCGGACGTCGCCTCGACCTCCTCCGGCGTCGAGTTGATGAACTGCGAGGTCATCGTCATGGGGAACGCCCGCGGCTCGACGAGCGACCTCGTCGTCGCGCACACCGTCATGCGGGACGCCCTCGACGCGCCGGCCATCCGCGAGGCGCTCCGGCGCGCCGGGCTCCGCGTGGAGTGCGAGCTGGACGACCGCGAGCGGGCGCGGCTCGTCAACGTCTTCGTCAAGTGCGAGCCCGATCCCTCGGGGGCGACGCGGGGCCGGCGCCACGTGATGTTCGAGGACTCGGACGTCGGCTACACGCGCCACATCCGCGGCGCCGTCAACGCCGTGGTCGCCGCGGTCACCGGCGACCCCATGTGCTACGTCTCCGCGGGCGCCGAGCACCAGGGCCCGCCGGGCGGCGGCGTCGTCGCGGTCCTCGCCAGAGTCTAACTCGGGGGGGGGGGGGGGGGG
>JBIOTN010000084.1:0-11796 GCA_044866005.1 Candidatus Rokuibacteriota bacterium
CCCCCGAGGCCCCCCCTCGATTGCGCCGGCAAAGCCGGCGCTCGGAGCGGAGCATCGTGAGCGTCGCGGTTGTGTGGACGCGAGGCGTGCCGGCGTCGCCGCGGCCATCGACGCCGGCCGGCCCGCGCGAAACCCGCCGATGAGCGCGCCCCATCCGCCGCTGACGCGGCACTACGCGCGGGACGAAGACCGTCACGACTTCGTGATGCGGCTCTTCGAGCGCACGGCGCCGCACTACGACCGCATCAACCGCTGGCTGTCGCTCGGCTTCGGGCGGCTCTACCGGCGCTTCGCGCTCCAGCGCTCGGGGCTGCGCCCCGGGCTCACGGTGCTGGACGTCGCCACCGGCACGGGCCTGGTGGCGCGGGCCGCGCTCGACATCACCCGCGACCCGGCCGCCGTGGTCGGCGTCGACCCCTGCGCGGCGATGCTGGCCGAGGCGCGTCGGGCCGTCCCGATCCGCCTCGTCCGCGGCCTCGCCGAGCGCCTGCCGTTTCGCGACGGCCGCTTCGATCTCGTCACCATGGGCTACGCGCTCCGCCACGTGCCGGATCTCGAAGTCGCCTTCGGCGAGTACCACCGCGTGCTCCGGCCGGGCGGGCGGGTCCTCCTCCTCGAGATCTCGCGCCCGCCCCGTGGGCTCGCGGACTACCTCCTCCGGTGGTTCCTCGGCACGGTCATGCCGCTGGCGGCGCGGCTCGCGACGCGCAGCGCCGACGGCGAGCGGCTCATGCGCTACTACTGGGAGACGATCGTCGCCTGCGTGCCGCCGGAGACGATCCTGGCCGATCTCGCGCGCGCCGGGTTCGATGACGTCCACCGGCGGATGTACGGGCCGGTCCTGAGCGAGTACGAGGCCGTCAAGCGCTGAATGCCCCCCGGCGCGGGACCGGGGCGCCGGTCGGCGGGCGCGCGACGGCGCTACGCGACGACCGCGGGGTCCACGCGCATGACCACGTACCCCCCGACCGCGCCGGCGCCGAAGCCGGGGGCGAAGACGCGCATCGGACGGTTCAGCACGCCCTCGCCGACGGCGTCGTGAAGCGCGATCGGGATGCTCGCCGACGAGGTGTTCCCCACCCGGTCGATGTCGAAGTAGAGCCGCTCGGGCGCGATGCCCGCCGACCGCGCCAGGCTCACGACCATCGTCTTGTTGGCCTGGTGCGGGACGACGAGATCGATCGCGTCCATCAGCGACCCCCCGGCGCCCTCCGGGTGCGGCAGGTCGGTCAGCTCCTGGATCATCTGGACCAGGTAGCGCTTGACGAGCGCCTTCACCTCGGGCCCGAAGACCGTGATGTTGTTGTCGAACTCGGGGTTGGGCCAGATGATGGAGTCCACCTCGCTCATGGGGCCGCTGGCGTAGGTCTGGTAGAACTCGATGTCCGGCGGGGCGCCGACCGCCGCGGGCCCGACGACGAGCGCGGCCGCCCCGTCGCCGAAGATCATCCGCGAGGTCCGCACGGTGCCGATCTTGTCCGAGAACTTCTCCCCGCACACCACGAGCACGGGCCGCTCGACCTCCTGGAGCAGCCGGACCGCCTCGCCGAGGCCGTAGGGGAGGCCGGCGCAAGCCGCGATCACGTCGCACGAGGCGTGGGTCTGGAGCATCCCGAGCTGCCCCGAGAGCCAGGTCGCGACCGAGGGCATCACCTTCGTGCTGGTGCACGAGCAGAAGAGGACCGCCCCGATCTCCTCGGGCCGGCGCCCCGACTTCTCGAGCGCGCCCTGGACGGCGAGGAGCGACATGTGGTCGAGCGAGAGCTCCGTGTAGCAGCGCCGCTCGATCCCGGTCTTCTCCCGGATCTCGTCCGCGGTCATGGGCGACCAGCAGTAGGCGGCGTTCCGGATCAAGTCCTCGTTGGTGCAGGCGTGCTCGCCCTTGTACACGGAGATCGCCTCGAGCCGCGGCATCACGGCGAACCGCTTCCGGACGTCGATCGGCGGATAGGGCGCGATGGGAGGGCGCGGCGAGGCCGGGAGCGGCTTGCGCGCGTGGACCCGCGGCCCACGCTTCACCCGCCGGATGAACTGCAGGACCTCGTTGCTGCGGGGGTGGAACACGACGACGAAGTCGTCGGGGTGGAGCTGGCCGACCTCGGTGAGGCGGGTCTTGGCCCGGTCCCAGCGATACTGGTTGTGCAGCACCATCGCCTGGCGCAGGAGCGCTTCGAGCTCGGGCACCGCGTGGGTGCACTCGATGATGTCGTCGTAGCCATAGCCCGGATAGTCCGCGTCGTAGCTGAGGAGGTGGTAGGTGAGGTTCCGCGGGTCGGCGAGGATCTCCGAGACGGTCGGCTTGATGGCGGGCAGCTCGGCCCCCGCGCCCTTCTTGTGGCGGAACACGTCCATGAGGATGCGGAAGAGCTTCTGCTCCAGCCCGTCGTCCCAGGTGGGCGGGAGCGCGCGGTAGCCCGCCTCGATGGCGGCCGCCAGCCCGGCGCCGTCCCAGGGCGTGAAGACCGGCAGGAAGACGTCGTCGCGGTGGCGCGCCACGTCACGCCAGCGCGTCGGCACTCGCTCGTACATCGTCATGGCGTAGCGGTTGACCCAGAAGAGGTTCAACGCCAGGTCCCGCAGGAGCTCGTAGCGCCGCTCGTAGCCGCGCGCCTCGGCCCGCGCCACGATGTCGGTCTCCGTGGGCGCCTTCTCCTCGAAGTCCCGCTTGATCACGGCCGCGAATTGCTCGAGCGTCTCGAAGACCGAGAAGTCGAGCTCGGGGAAGAAATTGAACGGGAACACCATGCGCCCGTAGCGATTGATGACGAACGGCTTCATGCTTCGACTCCCCATCCGGATGTGAACGAGACCGGCGCCGTGGAACCGGCGCCGGCGATGTCTTTTCACCATAGCCCCGTATGGGAGGCAAGGCAAGCGCTCACGCGATCGTGTTCTCCCTCTGACGGCCGTCGGGCTCCCTTGCATCGGGCTACCGGTACCGCGCCACCGAAAGGAAGGAATCGGGATGGGCGTCGCCGCGCGCCGTCTCGAGCTGCCCTGTCGGCGTCGGCTCGCCGACGGTCTGCTCGCGGCCCTCGCCGTGCTGCTCGTCGCGGCGGCCGAAGCCGCCGCTCGGAGGGAAACGCCAGCCACGTCGCGGCTCGGCGGCAGGCTGCGCGCGCTTCCTCCGCGGAGCTGCTAGGCGATCCGGACGATCCCGGGCTCGACGACGGGGAACCGCGCGGCGACCGCCGGGTCGTGGCCCGCCACCACGAGCCCGCCCGGCCCGGCCAGCGCCTCGATGGTCTCGAAGCCGGCGAGCATCTCGGGGAGGTTCGTGACGATCTGCGCCGGCTGCCGCGCCTCCACGTTCCGGTAGAAGTGCGCGGCGTCCGAGGTGAGCACGACCGGGCCCCGGGCGGTCGCCACCGAGACGATCTGGAGCCCGGCCGTGTGGCCGCCCACCCGGTGGACGCGGAGCCCCGGCAGTACCTCGTGGTCGCCCTCCACCAGGCGGATGCGGCCGCCGTAGTTGAGCGTCACCAGCTCGCCGAGGGCCGGGGCGTTCGCCAGGAGCTGATAGACCGGGTAGCGCGCCACGGGGCCGGTCCAGAACGCCACCTCCTCCCGCTGGATCCAGAACTCCGCGGCCGGGAACAAGGCATGGCCCGCCCAGTGGTCCCAGTGGAGGTGCGTGACCAGCACCTGCGGAACGTCCGCCGCCCGGACGCCGGCGCGCTCGACCATCGCGGCCGGGCTCACGTAGTTCCGGACCCCGCGGGCGCTCGCCTCCTCCGCCCGGCACCCGGCGTCCACGAGGACGGGATGCGGCCCGCCGCGGATCAGCCAGACGTAGTAATGGAGCGTCAGCGGGTCGTGCGAGGCCTCGCGGTAGAAGAACTGGCACGCGGTCGTCTCTCGCTCGGCGTACTTGAGCGCGTAGACTTCGTACACGGACTGGCCTCCCGTCTCGCGGTGCCGTGCCGGCGGCCGCCGCCGTCGCCTTCCCGTCGTCCTCCGGTGACGCGTCTCAGCCCCCCGCGCGCGCCAGCTCCGGGCCGATGACGCACGTCACCGTCCAGCCCGAGCCGTGCTTGGCGAAGCCGGCGATCGTCCCGGTCCCGAACCGGACGATCTCCCGGCCCGGGTCGCCGACGAGCAGGGCCGAGGCGACCCGGCCGAGGTGCGGGAGGTGCCCCACGAGCATCACCGGCTCGCCGGGCGCCTCGCACCCGGCCGCAGCGATCCACGGATCGTCGTCCGGCCGGAGCCCCGGGGTCTCCCGGACGGCGCGCGCCGCGCCCAGGTGCCCGGCCAGGATCTCCGCCGTCTGCCGGGCCCGGAGGAGACCCGAGTGGCGGATCTCCGCGACCCGGATCCCGAGCCCCGCGGCGAGCCGCCCCACTCGCTCGATCTCCTCCCGTCCGCGCGCGCTGAGCGGGCGGGTCGCGTCCGTCGCCTCCGCCACCGCGTCGCCGTGCCGCGCCAGGTAGACCTGCATGGCGTGCCCTACCGGCGGTCGAGGCGGAAGACCATCTGGGTCGGCCGCACGAACCGCAAGGCGACGAGCAGGATGGCGAGGACGATCGCCATGTAGATGACGGCCATCGCGTCCACCGAGTAGATGGGCCGCATCCCCGCGGCGAAGACCGCGTAGTAGAGCGCGACCACGAGGGTCTGCGAGCCTGCGCCCGAGAGGAGGAACGTCAGCTCGAAGTTCGCCACCGTGTTCACCAGGACCAGGAGGCCCGCCGTGAGGAGCCCCGGCATCGCCAGCGGCAGGACGACTCGCATGAGGACCTGCCGGCGGCGGGCGCCGTGGACGCGGGCCGCCCACTCCAGGCTCACGCTGATCTGCTCGAAGAACGGCAGGAGCACGAAGACCGCGAGCGGCAGCATGGGCACCAGGTTCGCGAGGATCACGCCGTAGATCGTGCCGCCGATCCGGTAGCGGTAGAGCGTCGTCGCGAGCGGGATCCCGTAGGTCATCTGCGGGATCAGGAGCGGCAGGAAGTAGAGGAGGAGGAGCGCGCCCTTCCCCGGAAAGTCGCGCCGCGCGATCAGGTAGGCCGCCGGAAAGCCGAGAAGGAGCGCCAGCGCGGTCACGGTCAGCGCCACGGTCACCGTCACGCCCAGGACCTGAGGCAGCTGGAACTCGCCCCACGCGTAGGCGTACCACTCGGTCGTCCAGGCCGGCGGAAACGGCGTGGCGAACCAGCGCTTGGCGACCGAGGAGACGGCCACGTGGCCGACGATCCCCACGAGGTTCAGGACGAACCCCAGGACGAAGAGGAAGACGGCGAGGCGCCAGGCGCCGCCGCGCATGTCAGCGCTTCCCCGCGCCCATGGTCGCGACGCCCGTCGCCGCGAGGCGGCCGCGGAGGAGGAGGACCGCGGCGAGCCCGAGGAGCTGGCAGACGCCCATCACCACCGCGATCGCCGAGGCCATCGACATGTCGTAGTGCTCGAAGGCCTGCTGGTAGGCGGCGATGGCGATGGTCCGCGTGGCGCCCGCCGGCTGGCCGACCAGGACCGCCGAGGGGAAGACCCCGAAGTTCATCACGAAGACGAGGGCGAAGGCGATCGCCACGCCCGGCGCGACGAGCGGCCACATGACGCGGCGGAAGACGGCCCAGGGGCCGGCCCCCAGGACCCGCGCCGAGTGCTCGAGCGCGGGGTCGATCCCGGAGAGGTAGCCGAGCAGCATGAGGAAGCAGAAGGGGAAATGCTGGACGAACAGGGCGAGCATGACGCCCGTGTAGTTGTGGGTCAGCCGGACGGGATCGGCGATCCCGGCGCCGAGCAGGAGCTGGTTCAGCCACCCCTTCGGGCCGTAGAAGCCGTTGATGCCCTCGGCCACGAGCACGGTGCCGAGGGCGATGGGCAGGACCAGCAGCGTCGTGACCGTCCGCTCGAGCCAGATGCCGCGCCGCATGGCATAGGCGACGACGAGCGCGAGCCCGACCGTCAGGACCGTGTTCGGCACGGCGAGGGAGGCGGTCACCCAGATCGTCCGGAGCTGCCACGGGTCGAGGAGGAACGCGAGGTAGTTGGCGAGCGAGAGCGCGGTCCCACTCTTGGCCGGCCGCAGCGAGAGGAGCACGCCGTAGAAGAAGGGGTAGACGAACATCACGGCGAGGTAGAGGACGGACGGAACGAGCAGGAGCAGGCCCGCCGCCTGCCGCGAGCCCAGCGCCGCGGCGCGCGAGGCGGGGCCGGCGACCGCCGCGGCCGGCCGGCTCATCTCTTTCGGGCCTGCCGCCCCCCGCTGGGTCGGGCCTGCAAAATCCAAGACAAGCGACGCCGAAACGGGGTGACGGGCGACTGGCCGGGCTGGCTCACGGCAGACGCTCCACGCCCTCTTCGGACGGCAACACCACCACGCGCTCCGCGGCGAGCCGGAGGCTCACCCGGCTGCCGACCGGAGCCGGGCGTGCCACCCGCGCCTTGACGGTCTCCCCGGAGTCGAGGAGCACCTCCAGGTCGTGCTCGCGGCCGAGGTACTCGACCAGCCGGACACGGCCGCGCACGACGTTGACGCCGTCGCTCTCGCCGGTCAGCGAGAGGTCCTCGGGGCGCACGGCGGCGACGCCGGCGGCTCCCGGGGCGAGCGGCACCGCGGCGCGGCCGGCGACCTGGACCGCGCCGGCGCGCCCGAGCACCCGGCCGTCGTCCCCGGTCCCCGTGACCGTGAGCGGGAAGAAATTCCGGTAGCCCATGAAGTCGGCGACGAAGAGGGTCTGCGGGCGGTCGTGGATCTCGCCGGGCGTCCCCACCTGCAAGAGGCGCCCCTCGCGCATGACGACGACACGGTCCGAGAGCGAGAGCGCCTCGGCCTGGTCGTGGGTGACGTAGATCGAGGTGAGGCCGAGGTCGGCGTGGAGGCGCTTGATCTCCGCCCGCATCTCGAGCCGGAGCTTCGCGTCGAGGTTCGAGAGCGGCTCGTCCAGGAGCACCAGGCGGGGCTCGATGACGAGGGCCCGGGCGATCGCCACGCGCTGCTGCTGGCCGCCCGAGAGCTGGCCCGGGTAGCGCGCCTCGAGGCCGGGGAGCCGGACCAGGTCGAGCATGCGACGCGCGCGCTCGGCGACCTCGGCGCGGGGCCGGCCGCGCAGCTCGAGGCCGAAGGCCACGTTCTGGAAGACCGTGAGGTGGGGGAAGAGGGCGTAGTTCTGGAAGACCATGCCGAAGCCGCGCCGCTCCGGAGGCAGGCCGTCCAGCCGGACGCCGTCAAGCCAGATCTCGCCGGCGGTCGACGGGATCAGGCCGGCGAGCAGGTTGAGCGCGGTGGACTTGCCGCACCCCGACGGGCCCAGGAAGGTGACGAACTCGCGGCCGCGCACCTCGAGCGCGAAGTCGTCGAGCACCGTCTTCGCGCCGAAGCGCTTCGTCAGCCGGAACCGCAGGCTCTCGATCTCTCGCGCCACCCCGTGGGCTCGGCCGTGGGCTCAGGCCCGGCGCGCCGCCTGGGCCAGGACCGCCTTGGGCAGCACGATGCGGACGGCCATCACGGGGCGCGGCGAGGTCCCGATCTTGTAGTCGCCCACCAGGGAGACCAGCATGTACGCCTCCTCGGCCTGAAGCCGCGTCGCCGCGGCCAGGTAGCGCACGGCCGCGCGCGTGGCGTCGCGGCAGGCCGCCTCCAGGCTCTCGCCCGTCCCGACCACCTGCACGCTCTCCGCCGTCTCGATCACCGGCCGGTCCAGGCGCGCGGGCCGCTCCACGGTCACGCGGAACGTGACGGTCGCGTCGCACTCGAGCCCGGTGCCGCACGCGATCCCGTCCCCGATGATGGCGTGGGGGTCGGCGAGGAAGAGGAGCGCGCCCGGCACGAACACGGGCAGGTGGCAGACCGTGCCCGCCCGCAGCTCGTTCTGGTCCAGGTCGCCGCCGTGCGGCCCGGCGTACCCGAAGTGGTCGAGCACCTCGGGCATGGTGGCCAGCGTGCCGAGCGAGGGACGGACCGGGATGCGCAGCTCCCCGAAGTGGATCAGCCCGTCCCGGATCTCGAAGACGCGGATGGCGGGGCCGGGGAATTCCCGGGTGAGCCAGCCGTAGTTCCGCATCACGGCCGTCAGGCCCTCGCGGCCCACCTCGATGGCGAGCAGCTCCACCCGCAGCGAGTCGCCCGGCTGCGCCCCCTCCACGAAGATGGGGCCCGTGATCTGGCCGAGCGGGTGGCCCACCGCCTCGTCGGTGAAGGGGGTCGGCAGCCGGCCGGGGTCCCGGATCCCCGAGAACCCCTCGCGCACCTCGACCGTCAGGACCTCGCCCGGCTTGGTCGTGAACACGGGGCGGGCGTCGGGCGTGACGTCCATCAGGAAGACGCCGGGATTCGGCTTCAACGAGTCCATACCTTCCCCTCCGTCTGCATCCTCGGGAGTCCGGACGCGGCGTCGTACTTGCCGCTGCCGCGGGTCCTGCCGCCGGCTTGCCCCGCGTCCCGGGGCTTCGCCACCCTCACTCGTCTGCCTTCCGCAATTCCGGCGAATTGCGGAAGGACAGCGAGCAGGGCCCACTCCGCCCCGGTCCGCGGGGCGGCGTCCGGCGTCACCCGCGTCAGCGGCCGCCCGGCGATGCCGGCGCCACCCGCGGCGGCCGTCGGGTCCGCTAGAACTTCTTGATCCGCTGGGCGCCGACCTCCCGGTCCCACTTCTCCATGGCGGCCACGAGCGGCTTCGTGGGGAGCTGCGCGACGACCTTGTACCTCTTCTCCATGTCGGTGTACTCGGGCCGCCAGTGCTCGCGCACGAGCTTCTGGATGTCGGCCGGCGCTCGGTCGAGCGTCGCCGCCTTGATGGAAGGCCCGATGAAGGCCTTCCAGGTGAGCGCCTGCTGATCGGGCCGCCGCATGAACTGCATGAGGTCCAGGATCACCTCCTGCTCGGCCGGGGAGATGCCCTTGGGGATCGCCCAGTAGTGCCCGTCGATCACGAACGCGGTGTTCGGCAGGATGAAGATCTTCGAGTCCGGCGGGATGGTCCCCTCGGCGCGGGGCTTCATGTCCCACTCCATGATGCCGGCGATGATCCAGCGGGTCCCCTCCGCGAACTCCTTCAGCGTGACCGCGGTGCCGGTCGGGTAGTACTCGACGTACTCGCCGATCTCCTTGAGGAAGGCCCAGGCCTTGTCCCAGCCCCCGAGCGGGTCCCGGGGGTCCTTGTCCCCCAGGATGTAGGGCATCCCGGCCAGGATGGAGCGGCCCGGCCCCGAGTTCGCCGGGCGCGCGTACATGAACTTGCCGGGGTTCGCCTTCACCCAGGCCTTGAGCTCCTCGGCCGACCGGGGCGGGCTCTTCACCCGGCCCGGGTTGTAGATGAACACGGGGCCGCCGTTCGACACGACCGAGGGAAGGAGGTAGCCCTCCCCCTCGGCCTGGAGCACCCGGGCCGCGTCGGTCAGCTCCTCCTTCGGGAAGCGCTTGTCGTGCTGGGGAAAGAGCTTGACGAGCTGCCCTTGCTGGACGAGGACCGACCCCGCGTCCTGACCGGTGAGGATCAGGTTGATGTCCACGCGCCCCGCGTCCTGCTGCGCCTTGATCTTCGCCGGCAGCTCGGGCGCCGGCGCGCGCTGGTATGTGACGTCCTTGACCTTCTGGGGGTTGGCCTTCCGGTAGTTCTCGATGATGTCGCGGACGGAGGAGAGATCGCCCGCGACGTCGATGACGGAGATGGTGACCGGCGCCTGCGCGGCGCTCCGGTCGACGCCCGTCCAGATCGCCAGCAGGGCTGCGGCGACCACGGGGACGCCGAGTCGCCAGACTCTTGGATCTGCCATGAGAGACCCTCCTTGACTTTCGCCTTTCCGGAAGTCCTGCCGGGCCGAGACCCGAGCAGCCCTAGGACGCAGGGAGGAGGCGCCCCGAGGCGTATGCCGCATACGTTGAGGGGCGCCGACGACCGAGGACGACGGGATGCGACGGGGATCGGCACGGCGCTAGCCTTTCAGCGCGCCGGCCGTCAAACCGCGGATCAGGTGGCGCTGCAGGAACGTGAAGAGCACGGCCACGGGCAGGGTGCTCAGGATGACCCCGGCCGAGAGCTGCCCCCACTGGATCTCGTACTGGCCGACCATGTAGAGGAGCCCGGCGGAGAGCGTCCGCATCTCGGTCTGCGACGTGAAGGTGATGGCGAAGAGCAGCTCGCTCCACGAGGAGACGAACGCGAAGATCGCCGTCGCCGCCACCCCCGGCGCGGCGAGCGGCAAGACGACCCGCAGGAGCGAGCCGAAGCGGCCGCAGCCGTCGATCATGGCGCTCTCCTCCAGCTCCCGCGGGATGGACTCGAAGTAGCCGACGAGCATCCAGACCGTGAAGGGCACGGTGAAGGAGAAGTTCGAGTAGATGAGCGCCTGGTAGGTGTCGATGAGCCCCAGGGCGTGCCACTGGGCGAGGAGGGGCGCGATCAGCAGCACCGCGGGGAACATCTGCGTGGCCAGGAAGACGAGCAGGAAGACGTCCCGCCCGACGAACCGGAAGCGCGCCAGCGCGTAGCCGGCGAGGATCGAGATCACGGTCGTCGCGACCATGGTGACCGACGAGACCCAGAGGCTGTTGGCGAAGAACCGGCTGAAGGGCGTGAGCCGTGACGTCCAGGCGTCCACGTAGTTGGCGAGCGTCAGCTGCTGCGGGAGATAGACGAGCGGGGTGGCGTAGAGCTCCTGCCGGGTCTTGAAGGAGCTGAGGAAGACCCAGACGAAGGGCGCGACCGCGAAGGCCGTCAAGAGGAGGAGCCCGCCCCACAGGACGGGGCCGCCCAGCAGCCGCTCCGCCAGGTCGCCGGCGCGCCCCCGCCGGCCCATACCCCGTGCGACGGGTCTCGGCCCGGTCATGCGACGCTCTCCACGCCGCGCGTCACCTTGAGGTAGCCGATCGTGAAGGCCAGCATGATGACGAGCAGCACGACCGACAGGGTCGCGGCGTAGCCGAAGTCGAGGTTCGAATACGCCTGGAGCAGGGTGTAGGTGGAGGTGATCTGGGTGGCGTTCGCGGGACCGCCGCTGGTCATGACGAAGATGAGGTCCGCGTAGTTGAACGTCCAGATGATCCGCGTCGCGGTGGCCACCACGATGATGGGGCGGAGGAGCGGGAGCGTGACGTGCCAGAAGCGCTGCGTCACGGTCGCGCCGTCCACGCGGGCGGCCTCGTAGAGCTCGTCGGGGATCGCCTGGAGCCCGGCCAGCAACATGATGGCGAAGAAGGGGACGCCCCGCCAGATGTTGGTCACCACGACCGCCGGCATCGCCAGCCACGGATCGGACAGCCAGGCCACCCGCGTGTGGAGCCAGCCGAGGCGGAAGAGCACGTCGTTGAGGAGCCCGTAGTTGGGCTGGTAGACGTACTCCCAGATCAGCGCGACCACGACCCCCGGGATGACCCACGGGAGCAGCACGACCGTCCGGACGAGGGCGCGGCCCGTGAAGGCCTGGTGCAGCAGGAGCGCCGCGGCGAAGCCGCCCAGGAACTGGAGCGAGACGGAGCCCCCGACCCAGACGGCGGAGTTCCAGAGGCTCAGCCAGAACACGTCGTCGTCGAGCAGCCGCGCGTAGTTGCCGAGGCCGATGAACCCGTACTCCTGCGGCCGGATGAGGACGTGCCGGTACAGGCTCATGTGGATCGCCTTGAGGATCGGGAAGACGACGGTGCCGCCCAGGCAGACGGCGACCGGGACCAGGTAGGCGTAGCTCGCGAGGACCTCTCGGGTCCGGCGCGACAGGAACGGGCGGGCGAGCGCCGGGACAACGGCGGCGTCAGAGTAACGCAAGTCGCATCCCGAGTGATTGGCCGCGCGCGCCTCGCCGGAGCGCTCCGAGCGCGGGCGTCGCCCGCGCCACCGGGGGGGAGGCTTCGGAGGGGGC
>JBIOTN010000085.1:0-4969 GCA_044866005.1 Candidatus Rokuibacteriota bacterium
CGATGGTAGCCGAGGGATTCGGAACGCTGGTGTGGAAACACGACTATCGCGGCCGACAGCGACCGATGATCCGGAGGCCCAACTCTACGCGGATCTGAACGCCCTCGGCTGGCGTATTGTGGGCTTGGGCGAGCGACTCGAGGGTTGGTCCATGATATGGACGCAGCCGAATGGAAAGGTTGAGATCGAGTTGATGGGACCTATGCGGACGATCGGTCCGGATAACAATGTCCTTGATGAGCACGGGAGTCCCACGGGTAAGGTACGCTTTCGCCCAAACGAGTATTGGATTCTGCTGCCGGACTCCTCAACGGTCGGTTATGTAAGGAAAATCCTTGGAGATGTATGGATCGCCACGGATCCCACAAAGGTGGCAGCTTTCTTCCAACGACATGGGATCAGTCAGTCATGGACGCGCCTTTCTAGTCTTGCCGCATTGCGAAGCTGGTTCGGCCAGGTCCATTCTGAGCTTGAGAAGCTCCGAACGGAGGATCCGAATAAGGCCGAGCGGGCATGGCAGGAGATCCTTGAAAAGGAGCAGGAGTCTCGTCGCGAGTGGCAGGAGATGCTAAGGCAGGAGGAGCTGAGGTAGGAGCTTCTTCCAGAAGTATCGGACCCACCACCTCTGGAGCCAAGTCCCCAGCCCAGCCGAGAAGCGGGCCTGGTACGCGGAGTTGGAAGAGAGTCGGAAGCTAGACCCCGGCGGCTCTTACCAGGCATGGCAGCAGTTGCTCAAGGAGTCCGAGAAGGCGAAGCGAGAGTAGGAGCACATGCTCAGGAGCGAGGTGCTGGAATGAGCCGCTTCACGTGAAGGCCCCCCGGACGGCACTCGCCCGCGAAATCGCGTAGCGCGCCGAGTGCGCTTCGGGGCTGTCCCGCCGCCTTTAGACTCAGAGACTGACTCCGCACATGGCTCCCATTCTTTATCTTGCGCTATGCGAATCGACCGCTCCGACTTACCGCCTCATGACACCTCCGGACCTGAACGTCGCCGCCTGAGCCAGCCTCCTGCCGGGCGAGGAGGCAACACAGGGGTGCTGCAGTTTGCCGCAGCCGGAGGTTTTGCCAGCCGACGTCGGTGCGTATGTGCGGATCTCGGGGAGCGACGCGACGCCGGGCAGCAACGTCTTCGAGCACACGACCAGCCCCACGCGCTTCTACAAGTCGCGGATCGCCTGGAACCCCGCGGATGCCGCCTGGAACCTCACCCTCAAGGACGGCAGCATGGTCCGCTCAGCGCGGGCCAGGGGTGGGGGAATGCTTCTGAAAAAGTGGCGGAATGCCCCTGGCCAGCCTGACGGCTAGCTGGCCGGAGCCGTGGCGACGGCGACCACCCGATCGGCGTCAAGGGCGCGGCGCGCCCGATCGGGACGCCGGGGGTCCCGCGGCCGGCGCGCCGCGGCGCTTGAAGACGTAGAAGAGGTACCCGAACGAGGGAAAGAGGACGACGGCGCCGACGGCGAGCGTCCAGGCGAGCAGGGTGAGCGTGGCCCGCGTGGTCGCGGCGCTCCCCAGCGTGAGGTCCGGCACGACGAGGTAGGGGTACTGCGCGACCCCCCACCCCACGAGGATCGCGGCGACCTGCCCCACGGCCGCCGCGCGGGCCCAGCGGAACCGCCGCCGCCACAGGCCGACGAGCGCCCCCACCGCGCAGACGCTCGTCACGCCGAGGAGGATCGGCGCCCACCAGCTCGTCAACCCGCGGAAGATCGTGGGCGCGCCGGACCCGGCGACGGCGAAGGTGAGCGCCGCCAGCGGCGCCAGGGCGAGCCCGACGCCGAGCGCGCGGCGGCGGAAGTCTTCCTGGAGATCCGGCTCGCCCTCCGTGTCCACCGTCAGGTACGTGGCGGCCAGGAACGCGAAGAGCCCCAGGGCGAAGAGGCCACAGGAGACCGCGAAGGGGCGCGTCCAGCCCGCGAAGAAGCCGGTCACGACGCGCCCGGCCTCGACGCGGATCTCCCCCGAGGCCAGCGCGCCGAGGGAGAGCCCGAGGACGAACGGGGTGAAGAAGCTCGCCGCGCCGAACAGCCGGCTCCAGCGGCGGTGGACCGCGTCGTCCGGCGCGTCGTACTTCCGGAAGACGAACGCCGAGCCGCGGAGCACGATGCCGAGGAGGATCGCCGTCATCGGGATGTGGAGCGCGGTCATGACGGCGGCGAAGGCGGGCGGGAAGCCGGTGAAGAGGACGACGATCACCAGGATGAGCCAGACGTGGTTGGCTTCCCAGATCGGCCCCAGCGCGTGCTCGATGGCCTCGCGCTGCTGGCGCGCCCGCGGCCCCGCGGCGAGGAGGTCCCACATCCCGCCGCCGTAGTCGGCGCCGCCCGACAGGGCGTAGAGGACGAGCGCCCCCAGGAGGACGGCGCCGAGAAGCGTCTCAACCGCCATCGGAGGCCGCGCGCCCCGCCGGGACCGGCCCGGGGCGCCGGCCGCCGCCCGGGCTCGTCTCGAGGAACTGCCGGCGGAGGAGGAAGACGAGGATCACCGAGAGGAAGACGTAGACGGCGGTGAAGGTGGCGAAGGGGACGACCAGGCCCGGCATCGGCGTGACCGCCTCCTCGGTCCGCATGACGCCGTAGATGATCCAGGGCTGCCGCCCGACCTCGGTCACGACCCAGCCGGCCTCGATGGCGACGAAGCCGAGGGGCCCGGCGGCGACCAGCGCGGCGAGCAGCCCCGGGTCGTCCGGGAGCCGCCGGCGCCGCCACCAGCGCCAGCCGGCCCACGCGGCGAGGGCGAGCATCGCCATCCCCGCGGCGACCATGAGATCGAAGGCCCAGTGGACCACGCGCGTGGGCGGCCACTCGCTGCGTGGCACGGCGTCCAGCCCCGGCACGGTCGCCCCCGGGTCGTGGTGCGCGAGCAGGCTCAGCCCGTAGGGGATCCGGAGCGCGTGGCGCGTCGTCATCGCGGCGTCGTCCGGGATCCCGCCGAGGATGAGCGCCGCCCCGGCCTCGGTCCGGTAGTGGCCCTCCATCGCGGCGAACTTGGCCGGCTGGCGGCGCGCGACCATCCGGGCGATCAGGTCGCCGCTCGCGATCTGGAGCGGGATGGCGACGGCCCCCACCGCGAGCGCGATCCCGAAGGCGCGCCGGTGAAAGGGGTTCCCCCGGTCGCGCCGGAGGAAGTAAGCGTGGATGGCGGTCACGACGAAGCCGGTCGCGACGTAGGCGGCGAGCGTCATGTGGACCACCTGCGGGAGGCTCGCCGGGTTGAGCATCGCGGCCAGCGGGTCGATGCGGGTCACGCGGCCGTCCGCGAGCTCGAAGCCGGCCGGCGCGTTCATCCACGCGTTGGCCGTCACGACGAACACGCCGGAGGCGAGCCCGCTCACCGCGACCAGGCACCCCGCCAGCCAGTGCGCGAGCGGGGGCACGCGCTCCCAGCCGTAGAGGTAGATCCCGAGGAAGATCGCCTCGGTGAAGAAGGCGAAGCCCTCCAGCGAGAACGGCATCCCGATGATCCCGCCCGCGAACGCCATGAAGCGCGGCCAGAGGAGCCCGAGCTCGAACGAGAGCACCGTGCCGGAGACCGCGCCCACCGCGAAGAGGACCGCCGTGCCCCGGGCCCAGCGCTTCGCGAGGTCGAGGTAGATCCCGTCGCGGGTGCGGAGCCAGAGTGCCTCGGCGATGGCCATGAGGAGCGGCATGCCGATCCCCACGGCCGCGAAGACGATGTGGAAGCCGAGGGAGACGGCCATCTGGGCGCGCGCGAAGACGAGATCGCTCACGATCGCCGACTCAGTCCTGACCGGGGGGAGGCCGGCCCGATCCGTTCGCCACCACGGCCGAGCGTCGTCTCGGCGGCCGATCGATCAGAACGGCGCCGGCGACTGCCGCGAGGGCCGTCGGAGGGGGCCGTCGAGGCCCCCGAGGGTCATCGCGTGGCGGGCTTGTCGGGGTCGAGCACGATGACGACCGGCGTGACGCCGACGACCTTGACGCGGAGCCGCCACGGCGCGGGCCCCGCCTCGGCGAGCGGGAAGTCGGCGAAGGTGTTCCCCTCGGCGCGACCGGGCCCGAGCGTCGTCCCGACCCCGACCCCCGTCCCGATCCCGACCCCGCCGCTCCGGCCGATGCTCCCGACGCCGAGCCCGAGGCCGAGCCCGCTCCCGCCGCCGCGGTAGCCGGGATGCTCGATCGTCCGCGCGGGGACCGCGACGCCGTCCGCCCGGAGGATCTGCGCCTCCTCCAGCCGGTAGCCGCCCGTGTCGATCTCGACCCGCAGCCGGTCCTCGAGCTGCCGGTAGTCGGCGGAGATGGGACTGCCGGACGGCTGCTGGTCCGGCGTGTAGCGGAGCGTCTGCGCCGCGCAGCCGGCCAGCGCGAGGGCGACGAGGACGGTCGTCAGGCGCCGGGTCATGGATTCATCTTCGCACGGCCGCATCCGGACCGGCCGTCCGGGCGGCGGCGCCGACGCGCGCGCTCATGCCTTCTGGGGCCTGATCGCCTCGTGCCGGAGCGCGTGGTCGGCGAGCACGAGCGCCGTCATCGCCTCGACCATCGGCACGGCGCGCGGCAGCACGCAGGGATCGTGGCGGCCCTTGCTGGGCGTGAACTCGATCTCCTCACCGATGCGCGTGACGGTCTGCTGAGGTTTGAAGATCGTCGCGACCGGCTTGAACGCGACCGCGAATCGGATCGCCTCGCCGTTGCTGATGCCACCTTGAACGCCGCCGCTGTGGTTCGTGCGGGTGCGAATCCGAGACGACTCGTCGAGATGGAACGCATCGTTGTGGGTCGAGCCGCGCATGCGAGTGGACGCGAAGCCCTCGCCGATCTCGAACCCGCGGCTGGCCGGGAGGCTCATCATCGCGGCCGCGAGCTCGGCGGTGAG
This sequence comes from Candidatus Rokuibacteriota bacterium, assembly GCA_044866005.1. Classification (GTDB taxonomy): domain Bacteria; phylum Methylomirabilota; class Methylomirabilia; order Rokubacteriales; family DASRDR01; genus JBIOTN01. Next base: position 4,837 of record JBIOTN010000085.1, read on the forward strand.
CTTGCCAAACACGGGTTCGCCCCACCCGGCCGGAACGTTACGGACCACGCAGCGCACCACGCCGCCGAGCGTGTCGCCTTGCTTGCGAGCGTCGCGGATCGCCGCCTCGATCGCGGCTGCAGCCGCGGGATCG
>JBIOTN010000086.1:0-32667 GCA_044866005.1 Candidatus Rokuibacteriota bacterium
TCTCCCCCCTCACCCATCGAGGAGCGGGCGCACCGCGTACGGGAACGCCAGCGCCGCCGCGACCAAAGCCACCGCCGTCCACAGCGCCGCCTTGGCGACGCGGTGGGACGTGGGGCGGGCGCAGTACGCGCCGTCGGCGCACGCCGCCCTGGGCCGGCGGTACACCAGGACGAAGCCACCGGCCAGGAACCCCAGGGCGAGCGCCAGGAAGGCGGGCTGGTAGGGGGCGAGCTTCGTCAGCGAGCCGATCCAGGCTCCGCCCACGCCCAAGGTGAACAGGGCGAACGGGATGACGCAGCACGAGGACGCAGCCAGGGCCCCGAGGAGACTACCCATCGAGGCCACGAGGACTCGCGGGTTCCTCCGCGAAGCCTGGGGCACACTCGGCGCCCCGTCAACAGGGATGGGCTCAACCAACTCGCGCATGAGCATGGCGCTTCCTCCCAGCCCTCATCGCTGGACTGACCCTAAAGCCTGTAGTAACTACAGAGTCAAGAGGGATCGGGAGAGGATCGGCAGGGGGTGCCCCCTATGGACGGGTCGGATTCAACTGGACCCACACGCTCCACCGGAGCCTCTACGACATCCTCGCCAGTGATCGCGTCCAGGACAAGGACGGCGCGATCCGGCGGGTTGTCGCCGACTACCTGGAGAAGCCGGAGGCGATCACCGTGCATCGCCTGGACCACCATGGCAAACTCTGGAGCTTCCCGGAGTCGAAGGCGTTCCGCGAGAAGTCGCCGAAGTTCAACACCCAGATCTGGGCGTACCACTGGCTGCAGGGCGCCGTGTATGACGTCCAGCTCATGGGGAACGCCGCGCGCCAGCGCGAGCTGATGCCGCGGGTCATCGAGTGGTATCACGGCTATCTCCGTCAGCCGCCGGTCGAGTGGCAGTTCATGCCGATGCTGGCGGAAGGCGCGCCCGAGTTCGCCGCCCGCCACCCGGACGTGGCGGCGGTCTTCGATAACCTTCACATGCTGCACGACAACATGGACGACGTCCTGAGCCGCCCCGATCTCTACCCCTCGCTCGGCGCCAAGCGCGAGGCGATCCTGCGCATCCTTCCGATCTACCTCCACCGGAACCACCAGCCGCAGGAGCGGTACGCCGAGTACCATGCCCCGGCCGCGCCGCCGGAGACGGGCGGGCACGGCATGCCGATGGGCGGAGCCGGGCACCGGGGCATGACCGGCACGGGCCACGGCACGACGATGGGCGGTCTCGCGATGGGACCTCGGCCGCCGTCGGCCCGCGACGTGCTGGAGGGCAAGACGACCGGCGACGCCGGCCCGGCTCCGGCCGCCCCGCCTTCGACCCCTTCGACCGGCGGCCACCCGCAGCACTGAGGGGGATGCCCGGATGCGCCGAGTAGTGTTGTTTAGCGCCGCGCTGCTCGCCAGCAGCGTGCCACCCACGTACGCGATCGATCACGCCAACCTCGACGAAGGACGCCCGCTGCGGCTAGAGGACGCGTACCCGGTCGCGACGGGTGAATGGACGATCGAGGGCGGAGCCGGGTTCACCTTCCAGCGCCGGACCTCCGACCGCGCGTTCGTTACCCTCGAGGCGCTGTACGGCGCCCTCCCCAATCTTCAGCTGGCGCTCGGGAGCCGCCTCTTCACAAATCCCCACGACATCGATGAGCCGGCCAGGTCCGGGGATCTGCAGCTGAGCGCGCTCTACAACTTCAATCAGGAGACGCTGAGCCTGCCCGCGTCCGGACTGAAGCTCACGGTCAACCTTCCCACCGGCGTCGACTCCTCGGGGGTGGACGTCGAGGTCAAGGGTCTGGTGACCAAGTCGGTCGGCCGGCTCAGTCTGCACCTCAACGCGGCATACGAATTCCTCGACTCGGATACGACCGCCCGGCACGTCAGCGTGACCTCGAGTGGGGCGCGGCTGACCGGCGGGGATGAGCGCGACGGCCGGTTCAAATTTGCCGTGGGGGCCGGTTATCCGGTGGGCGCGCCTCAGTACACGCGTACGACCCTCCTGGGGGACGTCTTCACCGAGGGGGGGAGTCGTCGAGGAGAAGACCCCGTGGTCGGTGTCGAGCTCGGCTTTCGCCATCAGCTGACCCACCGGGTCGTCGTCGATGGGGGGGTCGGCACGGAGTTCACCGGCCCGGCCGACCGCTCGCGATTCTTCGTGACCGCCGGTCTCTCAGTCGGGTTCTAGTGTCGGCCTGGAGCTGGGAGCGGACGATTACGTGGTGAAGCCGTTCAGCCCCCGCGAGCTCATGGCGCGCGTGAAAGCCGTCCTGCGTCGCCACCAGGAGCCCGTCGAGACCGGGCTCGTGCGACTCGGTGACCTCGAGGTCGACGAGGGCCGCCACCGCGTCGGCGTGAAGGGCAGGCCGGTCGAGCTGACGACCAAGGAGTTCGCCCTGCTGGTCGCCTTGCTGCACGCGCGCGGGCGCGTCTTGAGCCGGGAGCAGCTCCTGGATCAGGTGTGGGGCTACGCGAACGCCGAGGAGATCGAGTCGCGGACGGTGGACGTGCACATCCGGCGGCTGCGGGAAAAGCTGGGCCCGGAAGCCCGCCGCATCCTCACCGGCAAGGGCGCGGGCTACCGGTTCGAGCCCCCGGATTGACGGGCCGGGGCCGCGGCACGCCTCCCGGCTCCGCCTGGCGTGCGCCGCCTGGACCGGGACCTCCAGGACCCCGCGGGACCTCGGACGGCGGATTCCTTGACACCCCGGCGGCGCCCCCCTATCGTGAGAGGTACCTCACGAGGACCCGGGCACAGGAGACCAGCGCGATGGGCCTTCCCTTCCCCCGCCGCGAGGGCGAGTCCCTCGGCTCCGATGCGGCACGCAAAGAGCGCCCCGTGTCGGCCACGCAGACCCTTCGCGCGCTGATCCAGGCCTCGCCGCTGGCGATCGTGGCCCTCGATCGCGAGCTCAACGTGACCATGTGGAACTCGGCGGCCGAGCGCATGTTCGGCTGGCGGGAGGCGGAGCTGATCGGCCGCCGCTATCCACTCGTGCCGGAGGGGCAGGAGGAGGAGTTCCGGCGGCGGTATGACATGGTGCTGCGCGGCGAGGCGTTCAGCGGATTCGAGACGCGCCGCCGACGAAAGGACGGATCGCTCGTCGACGTGAGCATCTCCGTCGCCCCGTGGTTCGGCGGGACCGGGGGGGTCTCCGGCATCGTGGCGCTGGTGGAAGACATCACGCTGCGGAAGTGGGCGGAGGCCGAGCGCGGCCGGATGCTGGCGCGCGAGCAGGCGGCGAACCGGGCGAAGGACGATTTCCTGGCGATGCTCGGGCACGAGCTCCGGAACCCGCTCGGGGCGATCGGAAGCGCGATCACGCTGTTGAACCAGGTCTGCCGGGGCGACGACCGGACCGCCCGCTCCCGGGAGATCATCGCCCGGCAGGCCCAGCACCTCTCGCGCCTCGTCGACGACCTGCTCGACGTATCCCGGCTCACGACGGGGAAGATCGCGCTCGACCGGCAGCCCGTCGACCTCCGGCACGTCGCCGAACGCTGCCTGGCCGCCCTCGTCGAGACCGGTCGCGCGCAGGAGCACGACATCGCGTTGACCGGCGACTCGACGGTGGTGGAGGGCGATCCCACGCGCCTGGAGCAGATCCTCATGAACCTGGTGGACAACGCGCTGAAGTACACGCCGGCGGGCGGGCGGATCGGGCTGACCCTCGAGCGCGACGACGATCACGCGGTCGTCCGCGTCCAGGACACGGGGGTCGGCATCACGGCGGAGCTCCTGCCGCGGGTCTTCGACCTCTTCGTGCAGGCCGACCAGGCGCTCCATCGCGCCCAGGGGGGGCTCGGGCTCGGCCTCACGCTGGTGAAACGCCTGGTCGACCTGCACGGGGGCACGGTCACCGCGTCGAGCGATGGCCCGGACCAGGGCAGCGAGTTCGTCGTCCGGCTCCCCGCACTCGCCTCCCCGCCGGACGTCCCCGAGCCGGCCGCGCCCGCAGCGGTCGCGCTGGGCTCGCGGCGGATCGTGATCATCGAGGACCACGCGGACGCCCGGGAAAGTCTGCGCCTCCTCCTGGAGACGGACGGGCATCAGGTCGAGGACGCGCTGGACGGCCTGAGCGGGATGGAGAAGGTGCTGACGCTCAAGCCGGACATCGCGTTCGTCGACGTCGGGCTGCCGGGCCTCGACGGCTATGCCGTGGCCCGCGCCGTGCGGGCCGCCCCCGGCGGGGAGGCCGTCTACCTGGTGGCGCTCACCGGCTACGGCAGGCCGGAAGACCGGCGCCGGGCGATGGAAGCCGGCTTCGACCTCCACCTGGTCAAGCCGGTGGACGAGGCGAGCCTGCTCGCGGCCTTGACGCATGCCGCCGCGGCGCGCCGGACGCCCGCGGCCGACCCGGCGGGGCCCTCGGCCCGCGGCGGGCTCGACGCCCCGTCCTCCTCGGCCCGGTAGTCCGCGCCGCGTCGCGGCGCGCGGCGGCCACTCCCGCGCCCCATGGCCTTCACCGACGAGCTCTGGAAGTCGATCGACGGGATCTACGCGGCGATCCTGCGGCACCCCTTCCTGCGCGGGCTCACCGACGGGTCGCTGCCGCGGGAGAGCTTTCGGTTCTACGCGGTCCAGGACGCTCTCTACCTGCGCGAGTTCGCGCGCGCGCTCTCCATCGCGGCGGCGCGCGCGCCGGAGGACGACTGGATCGTCATGTTCAACGAGCACGCCGCGGGTGCGCTTCGCGTGGAGCGGGCGCTCCACGAGGGCTTTTTCCGGGAGTTCGGGCTGAGCCCGCCGGACGTCGCGGCGACGCCGCTCGCGCCGACGAACCTCGCCTACACGAGCTACCTCCTCGCCGTGGCGTACGCGGGACCGTTTCACGAGGTGATGGCGGCGCTGCTCCCGTGTTACTGGATCTACTGGGAGGTGGGGAAGGCGCTGGAGCGCGCCGGCTCCTCCGAGCCGCTCTACGCCCGGTGGATCGCCACGTACGCCTCGGGCGAGTTCGGCAGCCTGGTCCAGGCGGTCCTGGCCGCGACCGACGACGTCGCGGTTCGGCTCCGACCCGCCGAGCTCGACGCGATGCGCCGCCACTTCGTCACCACGAGCCGCTACGAGTGGATGTTCTGGGAGATGGGGTACCGCCGGGAGGCCTGGCCGGTCTGACGCGTAAAGCTCGGCCGCCGCGCGAGGGGTCCGAGTTTGACTTGCCCGGCGGCCGGCGGCTAGAATGAAGTTGCTTCCCGTAGGCATCGGCCCGTGCCCCCGCGAATTCCGTCCGTGGCTGGTGCCTCCGGCGAGCGGAGAGAGTTCTAGAACACCGGGCGCCAGGCCGACAACCCGAGCCGGGGGCGAGGACGCCGGGAGGCGACGGTCGTGGGCCCGGCGGTGAGGGAGGACATGGCCGGCCGCACCCCGCTCTACCTCCAGATCTACCGGCGGCTCCGCGAGGCGATCGAGCGCGGCGAGCTTCGCCCCGGCGCCCGCCTCGGCACCCAGCGCGCGCTGTCGCGGCGCTTCGGCGTGACCCTGATGACGCTCCGCCAGGGGCTGGCCCGCCTCGAGCAGGACGGCCTGATCCGGCGGCGACACGGGCTCGGGACGTTCGTCGCCGCGCGGCCGATCGACTACGACATCCTGAACCTCCGCATGTTCGCCAGCGACCTCGCCGCCCGGGGGGAGAGCGTGGAGACGCGCGTCCTCGGCCAGCGGTTCGTCCGCCCGCCGCGCGGGGTCGCGGAGGCGCTCGGGCCGGGCGCCCGGCGCGTCTTCGCCCTGGAACGCGTGCGGCTCGTCCGCGGTCGGCCGCTCTCGCACCAGCTCACCTACCTTCCCGCCGGCCTGGGCCGCGCCGTCGCGCGCCACGACCTGGCGCTCCACTCGCTCGGGCACGTCCTCGACCACAAGCTCGGCGTCGCGCTCGCCCGCGCGTCGGAGACGGTCTCTGCGGTGCGGCTCGCGCCGCGCCCGGCCCGCGCCCTCGGACGCCGGCCCGGCAGCTCGGCGTTCCGGGCCGACCGCGTGTCGTTCGGGCCGCGCGGCGAGGCGCTCGTCTTCGACCGGGTCTGGATCCCCGGCGATCGGTTCCGCATCACGCGCGAGCTCCGCTTCGGCGCGCCGTCGGACGGCGGCCCGGCGGCGGCTGACCCCGGTCGCGCGGAGCCCGCGCCATGAAGCTCCTGGTCCTGGTGAAGCAGGTCCCGGACACCGCCACCCAGGTGAAGATCGGCGCGGATCCCCGGGCCATCGACCCCACGGGCATCACCTGGATCGTCTCACCCTACGACGAGTTCGCGATCGAGGAGGCCCTCCGCATCAAGGAGAAGCGAGGCCAGGGCGAGGTCGTCGCGGTGACGCTCGGCCCCGACCGCGCGAAGGAAGCGCTGCGCTCGTGCCTCGCCATGGGGGCGGACCGCGGGATCCACGTGAACGATCCGGCCTTCGAGGGCGCGGACACGCTCCTGGCCGCTCGCGCGCTGGCCGCCGTCGTGACGCTCGAAGCGCCGCAACTCGTGCTCGCCGGGCGCCAGGCGATCGACGACGACGCGGGCGCGGTGGGGGCGCAGGTCGCGGAGCTCCTCGGCTGGCCGTGCCTCTCCTGGGTCATGGAGGAGGCGATCTCGGCCGACGGCGCGACCGTGCGGGCGGGGCGGCAGGTGGAAGGCGGGCTCGAGGTCTTCGAGCTCCCGCTGCCGTGCGTGCTGACGGCGCAGAAGGGCCTGAACGAGCCGCGCTATCCGACGCTCAAGGGGATCATGGGCGCGAAGAAGAAGGAGATCAAGGACCTCCGGGCGAGCGACCTCGGCCTCGGTGAGGCGAGGCGCGAGCTCACGGTGGTCGCGCTCGAGGCGCTGCCCCCGCGGCCGCCCGGACGCATCCTGACGGGCGACGCGAGGGACATGGCGCGCGAGCTGGTGCGCGCGCTTCGCGACGACGTCAAGGCCATCTGACTTGGCGAGATACCAGCCGGGCCGAGGAGCGAGCAGATCAAGGACGCAGGGTCGAGGCGTGCCCAGGCGTATGCCGGCCCCCCCACCCAGCCCTATGAGGAGGCGCGCCGAGAGCCCCAGAGGCCGGAACGGCCGCGAGGCCGCAGGCCGAGCGCGTTCCGGCCGTGATGCAGGACGCCGAGATGCGACGCTCATCGGCCCGGCGTGGAGCGCCGCATGACGGGCGCGTTCTGGTGCCTGGTCGAAGACGACCGCCAGGGGCGGCCGAGGAAGGTGACGGCCGAGCTCCTGGGTGAGGCGCGCCGCTGGGCGCGAGAGCTCGAGACGGGCGTCGAAGCGGTGTGGCTCACCGACAAGGCCGAGGAAGACGGCCTCCGGCAGCTCGGCAGCTGGGGCGCGGGGCGGATCTGGCTCTTCGAGGACCCGGCGCTCGCGCCGTACCGGGGCGAGGTGTGGACGCCGGTGGTGGCGGCGCTCGCCGGGACGGAGGCCCCCCGGGCGATCTGGGCCGCGGTGACGAGTCGCCACCGCGAGCTGATGGCGCGCCTCGCCGCGCGACTCGGGGCGGGGCTGGCGGCCGACTGCGTGGGGTTCGGCCTGAGCGACGGCCAGCTCGTCGCCACGCGCCCGATCTACGCCGGGAAGCTCCTGTCGAAGGTGCGCTGGACGCGGCCCCCCTGGCTGGCGACCATCCGGCCGAACGTCTTCAAGGCGGCGGAGGACGGGACAGGGGCCGCCGCGCCGGTCGAGCGCCCGGGCGGGAGCGTGCCCCGGGCCGTGACGACCCTGGTGGAGCGCCGGGAGGAGGCCCAGGCCGGATTGCCCGAGCTGACCGAGGCCGAGATCGTCGTCTCGGGAGGGCGCGGGCTCAAGGGGCCCGAGAACTTCGCGCTGCTCGAGGACCTGGCGCAGGTCCTGGGCGCCGCGGTCGGGGCGTCGCGGGCCGCCGTGGACGCGGGCTGGCGGCCGCATCGGTTCCAGGTCGGGCAGACCGGGCGGACCATCTCGCCCAAGCTCTACATCGGCTGCGGCATCTCGGGCGCGATCCAGCACCTCGCCGGCATGCGGACGTCCAAGGTGATCTGCGCCGTGAACAAGGACGCAGACGCGCCGATCTTCAAGATCGCCGACTTCGGGCTCGTCGGCGACCTCTTCGAGGTCGTGCCGCTCCTCAAGGAAGAGTTCCGGAAGCTCAAGGAGTCGGGGTGACAGCGCTCCGGGACAAGCTTCGGGATGCCCCGCCGCGGGTGGCGCCGGCGACAGGACCCGCGGCGGCCGGAGGCAAGGCGGGGACGCGGTGAGGCTCGAGCTGACCGAAGAGCAGCAGATGGTGCAGGCGCTCGCGCGGGAGTTCGCCGAACAGGAGGTGAAGCCCGTCGCCGCCGAGTGCGATCGCGAGGCGCGCTTCCCCCACGCCACCGTCAAGCGCATGGGCGAGCTCGGCCTCCTCGGCGTCGCGATCCCGGAGGCGCTGGGGGGCAGCGGCGCCGACGCGGTCGCCTACGTCCTCGCGCTCGAGGAGGTGGCCGTGGCCTGCGCCTCGCACGCCGTCGTGATGTCGGTCAACAACTCGCTCGTCTGCGATCCGCTCCACCGTCACGGGACGCCCGAGCAGCACGAGCGCTTCCTCGTGCCCCTCGCCTCGGGCCGCGGGCTCGGCTGCTTCGCCCTGACCGAGCCGCAGGCCGGCTCGGATGCCCGCAACCAGACGACGCTCGCCCGCCGGGACGGGGACCACTACGTCCTCCAGGGACGGAAGGTCTTCGTCACGAACGGGCGCGAGTCCACCGTCGCGCTCGTCTTCGCCCAGACGGACCCCGCCCGGGCCCACCACGGCATCTCGGCCTTTCTCGTGGAGAAGGGCACGCCCGGCTTCCTCGTGCCGAAGGTCGAGGACAAGCTCGGCCTCCGCGCCTCCGACACCGCCGAGTTCGTCTTCGAGGACTGTCGCGTGCCGGTGGCGAGCCGGCTCGGCGCCGAGGGTGAGGGATTCAAGGTCGCCATGAAGGCGCTGGACACCGGACGCATGGGGATCGCCGCGCAGGCCGTCGGCATCGCGCGCGGCGCGCTGGAGGCCTCCGTCGCCTACGCGCGAGAGCGGAAGTCCTTCGGCGTGCCGATCGCCCAGCACCAGATGATCCAGTGGATGCTCGCCGACATGGCGACCGCGGTGGACGCGGCGCGGCTCCTCACCTGGCGCGCGGCGACGCTGAAGGACGGGAACCGCCCCTACGGCACGGCCTCCTCGATGGCCAAGCTCTACGCCTCGGAGATGGCCATGCGGGTCACGACGGACGCCATCCAGGTCCACGGCGGCTACGGCTACGTCAAGGACTATCCCGTCGAGCGGTTCTTTCGGGACGCGAAGATCACGCAGATCTACGAGGGCACCTCGCAGATCCAGCGGCTGCTGATCGGCCGGGCCGTCTTGGGGCTCAAGTAACCCGGGGGGGACACGCATGGACGACCGCGAGCGCCAGGAGGTCGCGCAGGACAAGGCGCGCTGGGAGCGGGAGACGGTGGGTCCGTTCGCGGCGAAGACGCCCGAGCGGAAGCCGCGGTTCGAGACGATGGCCGGCATCCCGGTCGAGCGCCTCTACACGCCGGCCGACGTGGAGGCGCCGGAGGGTCGGCCCTGGCGCTACCGGGAGCGGCTCGGCTTCCCCGGGGAGTTCCCGTTCACGCGCGGGGTCTACCCCACCATGCACCGCGGCCGCCTGTGGACGATGCGGATGTTCGCCGGCTTCGGGCGGCCCGAGGACACCAACCGGCGCTTCAAGTTCCTGCTCGACCAGGGGCAAACCGGGCTCTCCACGGCCTTCGACATGCCGAGCCTGATGGGCTACGACGCCGACCACCCGCGGGCGCGCGGCGAGGTGGGCCGCGAGGGCGTCGCGGTCTCCACGCTCGCCGACATGGAGCGGCTGTTCGCGGGGATCCCGCTCGACCGCGTCACCACGTCGATGACGATCAACTGCACGGCGTCGATCGTCCTCGCCATGTACCTGGCGGTGGCCGAGCAGCAGGGCGTGCCCTGGACGAAGGTGGACGGGACGATCCAGAACGACATGCTGAAGGAGTTCAGCGCGCAGAAGGAGTGGATCTGCCCGCCGGAGCCCGCCGTGCGGATCGTCGTGGACATGATCGAGTTCTGCACGGAGACCGTGCCGAAGTTCCACCCGGTGTCGATCTCCGGCTACCACATCCGGGAGGCCGGGGCGAGCGCCGTGCAGGAGCTCGCCTTCACCCTGGCCGACGGCATCGCCTACGTCGAGGCCTGCCGGGCGCGCGGCCTCGATCCGAACCGCTTCGCGTCGCAGCTCTCGTTCTTCTTCGACATCCACTCGGACTTCTTCGAGGAGATCGCCAAGCTGCGCGCGGCGCGCCGGATGTGGGCGCGGATCATGAAGGAGCGCTTCGGCGTGACCGACCCGCGCGCCATGCTCCTCCGCACCCACACGCAGACGGCCGGCGTGTCGCTGACCGCCCAGCAGCCGCTGAACAACGTGGCCCGCGTCGCGCTCCAGGCGCTCGCGGCGGTGCTGGGCGGCGCGCAGTCGCTCCACACGAACTCGTACGACGAGACGTGGGCGCTGCCCACGGAAGAGGCCGTCACGGTGGCGCTCCGGACGCAGCAGGTGATCGCCGAGGAGTCGGGCGTGACCAACACGATCGACCCCCTGGGCGGCTCCTACTTCGTCGAGGCGATGACCGAGCGGATGGAGGCGGAGGCCTGGCGGCTCATCCACCGGGTGGACGAGCTGGGGGGGATGATCCGGGCGCTCGAGCGCGGCTTCCCCCAGCAGGAGATCGCGGACTCGGGCTACCGCACCCAGCTCCAGGAGGACGCCGGAGAGCGCGTCGTCGTGGGGGTCAACAAGTACGCGCAGGGGGAGGAGCGCCCGATCCACTACCTGCGGCTCGACGAGAGCCTCGAGCGCGAGCAGATCGAGCGGGTCCGCGCGGTGAAGGCCCGCCGGGGCGCGGCCGAGGTGACGCATCACCTCGCCCGCGTGGCCGACGCCTGCCGGAACGGGAAGAATCTGATGCCGGTGCTCGTCGAGGCGGTGAAGGCCTACGTCTCCCTCGGCGAGATCGCGGACGTGTACCGGCAGGTGCTCGGGCGGTACCGGGAGCCCATCATCTTTTAGACTTCGGCCCTCGCGGCAAAGCCGCGGCCGTCGCCCGCCGGCGACGGCATGGGGCCCGGCCTTCCCCGCGGTGGGGAGGAGGAGGCGAGGTCATGAGGAAAGAGAGCCTGAGGAAGGCGAGCCTGGCAGCGGTCCCACTGGTCCTCGCGGCCTGCCTGGCCGTACCCCGGCTGGCGGCCGCGGACGCGATCCGGTTGAAGAACGGCAACGTGCTGGAGGTCGAGGCGTGGCGCGACGTCGGCGACGCCATCGAGTTCGCGAGCGGCGGGGGGATCGTGCGGATCGCCAAGAGCGAGGTCGCCCGGATCGAGGGCCGGCCGACGCGGAGCGACCTCAAGATGTACACCTCCGGCGTCAGCACCAGCACCGGCGGGGGCGCGGCGCTCGACCAGACCGGCGCCGTGGCGAAGATGAAGGACCTGCTCGGGCAGAGCGACGGCCTCTTCGCGCAGGCCGTGCTGTCGGCGACCGAAAAGGCCGGCGCCTTCCGGCGGCTCGGCGAGAAGTGGCGCGAGTTCGAGGTCCCGGAGCCGCTGCGCGACGCGCACACGCGCGGGCAGACCGCGCTCGACCTCGCGGCGGACGCGTTCACGGCGGAGGCGTCGGGGGCGGACCCGGACGACGCGCGCGAACGGGTCCAGCAGGCGCGGCGGGAGGTCCAGGCGGTCCAGGACGAGGTCAACAAGCTCGCCGGGTCGAGCTGAGCCGGCCCACGGACGGACGCGATGGACTGCGTGTTCTGCAAGATCCGGGACGGCCAGGTCCCCGCGACGCGGGTCTACGAGGACGAGCGGACGCTCGCGTTCATGGACATCAACCCGCTGAACGACGGCCACTGTCTCGTCGTCACGCGGGCCCACGCCGCGACGCTCTGGGAGGTGACGGAGGCCGACCTCCAGGCCGCCATCGCGATCGCGCGGCGCGTCGCCGTCGCGCTCCGCGCGGCGCTCGCCCCGGACGGCCTGAACCTCTTGCAGGCCAACGGGGCGGCCGCCTTCCAGTCCGTGCCCCATTTCCACCTCCACCTCGTCCCGCGCTGGAAGGACGACGGCAAGGGCCTGGACTGGACGCTCGTGCCTGGTGATCGGGCCCGGATCCAGGCGACCGCGGAGAAGATCCGGACGGCGCTCAAGGGTCAGGCATGACGGCTCCGGCCGAGCGGAAGATCCGCGTCCTCGTCGCGAAGCCCGGCCTCGACGGCCACGACCGGGGCGCGAAGATCGTCGCCCGGACCCTGCGCGACGCCGGCATGGAGGTGATCTACACGGGTCTCCACCAGACGCCGGAGCAGGTCGTGGCCACGGCGATCCAGGAGGACGTGGACGCCATCGGCCTCTCCGTCCTCTCGGGCGCCCACAACTACCTCTTCGGTCGCGTGCTCGAGCTGTTGCGGGAAAAGGGCGTGGACGACGTCGTCGTCTTCGGCGGGGGCATCATCCCGCCCGAGGACATCGCGCGGCTCAAGGCGAGCGGCGTGAAGGAGATCTTCACCCCCGGGACCTCGACGCGCGACATCGTCGCCTTCGTGCGCGAGCACGTCCGTCCCGTCCGCGCCTAGCGCCGTGAGCCCGCGAAACGCGGCCGCCGCAAGCGCGAGGCCCGTGTGAGGGCGCGCGGGCTCGACTGCTGGCCGGGGGAGCTCCTCCACGGGATCCGCCCGGAGCACCGCCTCGGGCGCGACGTCCTCTGCTACGCCGACCGGCCGCCCGGCCTCGCCGCGATGCTGGCCCACGCGGCGGAGCGGGCCCCCGATCGCGACGCGATCGTCCAGGGGACGGAGCGCCTGACCTGGCGCGAGCTCCAGCGCCGGGCTCGCCGGCTCGCCGCCGGCCTGGCGCGGACGGGCGTCGGGCGGGGCGACCGCGTGGCCACGCTCTTCGCCAACGGGATCCCCTTCTGCCTGACGGTCTTCGCCGCCGCCGAGCTCGGCGCCGTGCTGGTGCCGCTCAACACGAAGCTCAAGCGGGGCGAGCTCGTCTTCATGCTGCGGGACGCCGGCGCGCGCGTCCTCCTGGCCGACCCGGAATGGTACGCGGAGGTGGCTCCCGCGCGCCTGGAGCTCCCCTGCGCCGCCGCCTGCTTCGTCGCCGGCCAGGGCGCCCCCGCCGGGGCCCGCCCGCTCGCCGCGCTCCTGGACGGGGCAGGGCCGGGGCCGGCCGCCGGCGCGCCCGGCCCGGCCGCGACGGACGACGCGCCGGCGTTCGTCCTCTACACGTCGGGGACGACCGGTCGGGCGAAGGGCGCGATCGTGACCCACGCGAACGTCGTGCACTCGTGCACGACCTACCAGCGCGTCTACGGCCTCCGGGACGGAGAGCGGACGCTCGTCGCGGTCCCGCTCTTCCACGTGACGGGGCTCGTCGCCCAACTGCTGACGATGACGGCGGTCGCCGGCACGACCGTGATCCTGCCGCGCTTCGACCCCGCGGCGGCGCTGTCGCTCCTGGCGGCCGAGGCGATCACGCACATGATCGCCGCGCCCACCGTCTACGTCATGCTGATGGCGCAGCCCGGGTTCGAGGCCGTCCGGCTCCCCGGCCTCCGGGTCCTCGGCTACGGCGGCGCCCCGATCGCCTCGGCCACGGTGCACCGCCTCCGCGCCTGGCTCCCCGGGGTACGGCTCCACAACACCTACGGCCTCACGGAGACCGCGTCGCCCGCGACCTGCCTGCCCGACGCGGCCGCCCTCGACCGGATCGGCTCCGTGGGGCGACCGGTGCCGGTCGCCGAGTGCCGCACGATCGAGCCGGGCAGCGGGCGCGAGTGCGACGCCGGCGAGGTCGGCGAGCTGTGGGTGAAGGGCCCGATGGTCGTCGCCGGCTACTGGGCCAACCCCGAGGCGACCGCCGCCGCCATCGTGGACGGCGGGTGGCTCCGGACCGGGGACCTCGCGGCGATCGACGGCGCGGGCTACGTCACGATCAAGGACCGGCTCAAGGACATGATCAACCGGGGCGGCGAGAAGGTGTACTGCGTCGAGGTCGAGGAGGTCCTCTGCGGCCACCCCGGCGTCCTCGAGGCGGCCGTGGTGGGCGTGCCCGACCCGGTGTACGGTGAGGTGGTGAAGGCCTGCGTCGTCCCCCGGCCCGGTACGCGGCTCGATGCGGGCGAGGTGCGCGACTGGGTCCGGGCGCGCCTGGCGAAGTTCAAGGCGCCCGAGCACGTCGAGGTCCGGGACGCGCTTCCCCGCAACCCGAACGGCAAGGTCGTCAAGAGCCTCCTCCGGGGAGTCGGGGCGGCCGCCGCGGCCGAGGCGCGCGCATGATCCTGCGGCTCACGATCGCCATGCTCGTCCTGATGCTGGCGGCCGAAGAGTTCCTCCGCGCGGGACCGGCCGCCGCGGAGCTGGTGCGGCGGCCCGGCGAGCTCGTCGACGCGCTGCTCTCGGGGGACGGCAGCGTCGGCCCCTGGCTTTTGGCGGCGTACGGCCTCGTCCTGCTCGTCCGGGCCTGGGCACACCGCCGGCCGGGCCGATGAGCGTCGCATCCCGGCGTCCGGCATCACGGCCGGGACGCGCTCGGCCTGCGGCCTCGCGGCCGTCCCGGCCTCTGGGGTCGTCGGCGGGCCTCAACGTATGCCGCATACGCCTCGGCCCGCCTCCTCCCTGCGTCCTAGGGCTGCTCGCTCCTCGGCCCGGCCGGGCCGAGGAGCGTCGCATGAGGCCGAGGAGCGTCGCATGAGGCCATGGATTTCGAGCTGAGCGAGGAGCAGGAGCTCGTCCGGCGCACCGCGCGCGAGTTCGCCGAGGGCGAGATCGCCCCGGTGATCGCGCGCTACGACGAGGCGGAAGAGTTCCCCGCCGAGCTGATCCGCCGGCTGGGCGAGCTCGGCTTCCTGGGCGCGCTCTTCCCACCCGACTACGGCGGCGCCGGGCTCGACTACGTCTCCTACGCGCTCGTGGTCGAGGAGCTCTCCCGCGTGGACGGCTCGGTCGGCATCACCATGTGGGCCCACAACTCGCTCTGCACGAACCACATCTACACGTTCGGCACCGAGGCCCAGCGCCAGCAGTACCTGCCGCCGCTCTGCCGGGGCGAAGTCCTCGGGGCGTGGGGGCTGACCGAGCCCGGCTCGGGCTCGGATGCCGCCGCGATGAAGACCGTCGCGGTGGAGGACGCCGAGGCCTTCATCCTGACCGGCTCGAAAGCCTTCATCACCAACGGCAGCGTCGCCGGGACGGCGGTCGTCATGGCCCGGACCGACCCCGGGGCCGGCGCGCGCGGCATCTCGGCCTTCATCCTCGAGCGCGGGATGCCGGGGTTCCGGGCCGGCCAGCGCTACAAGAAGCTCGGCCTCCACGCCTCCGACACGGCCGAGCTCGTCCTGGAGGCCGTGCGCGTGCCGAAGGCGAACCTCCTCGGGGCGAAGAACCAGGGCTTCCGGCAGACGAAGCAGGTGCTGGAGGGCGGCCGGATCGCCATGGCCGCGATGGCCGTCGGGCTCGCCCAGGGGGCCCTCGACCAGGCGGTGGCGTACGCCCGCGAGCGGCAGGCCTTCGGGCGGCCGATCGGCGAGTTCCAGGGGCTCCAGGGGATGCTGGCCGACCTCGCCACCGAAGTGGAGGCCGCCCGGCTCCTCACGCTCCGCGCCGCCTACGGCAAGGACCAGGGGCGGCCCGTGATGCGCGAGGCGTCGATGGCGAAGCTCTTCGCCTCCGAGGTCGGGATGAAGTGCGCGACCAAGGCCGTGCAGATCCACGGCGGCTACGGCTACACCCGCGAGTTCCCGATCGAGCGCTTCTTCCGCGACGTCAAGCTCTGCGAGATCGGCGAGGGGACCTCCGAGATCCAGCGCCTGGTCATCGCCCGTCACCTCCTGGAGTCCCGCTGAGGCGTGTTGGATCTGAGGCAAGCGTCACGGTTCGAGTGTCTCGCCGCGCCGCCTTCTGGGGGAGGTCTCGGAGGGGGGCCGTCGAGGCCCCTCCCGTGAAATGAAGTTGGACGGCGCCCGCGTGCGCTACATCGCGGAGCAGGGCATCGGCCGGATCACGCTCACGCGGCCCGAGGTCCTGAACGCGCTCGACACCCGGCTCGCCGAGGAGCTGGCCGAGGCCGTGGCGCTCGCCGAGAAGGATCCCGAGGCGTGGGTCGTCGTGGTCGCGGGGCAGGGGCGGGCCTTTTCCTCGGGCATGGACCGCCGCGCCCTCTCCGCCGGCCAGATCGGCGAGCCGTTCTTTCGCCACTGGATCCGCGCGCTCAACGGGCTCGAGGACATGGGCAAGATCGTGGTCGCGGCGATTCGCGGCTACTGCCTCGGCGGCGGGCTCCAGCTCGCGCTCGCCTGCGACCTCCGGCTGACCGCCTCGGACGCGGTGCTGGGGCTCGGCGCGACGCGCCATGGCCTCGTCCCCGACGGCGCCGTCCTCCGGCTCGCGCGCGTCGTGGGGCTCGGGCGCGCCAAGGAGCTCGCCCTCCTCGACGACCGCATCCGGCCCCGGGCGGCGCTCGCCATGGGGCTCGTGAACTGGGTGGCCGCGCCGGCGCGGTTCGACGCGACGCTGCGCCGCGTCCTCGGCAAGTGCCTCCAGGCCGCCCCCACGGCCGCACGGCACACCAAGCGGCTCCTCCAGGCCTCGTACCACGACGACCCGCGCGCCCTGATCGAGGAGGTCGTCGCCGCGCAGATGGACTGCCTCCGCTCGTGGGAGCTGGCGGAGGCCAACCAGGCGTGGGACGAGCGGCGCGAGGCGCGCTTCTTCCCGCGGCCCCCGCGGCCTTGAACGGCCCCGGGACGGGGCTTACAATACCTCCGTCACGGTCTTCGCAGGTCCGTCCACCCGGCCTGGTCCTCGGCCGCGGCTCCCGGGCCCGGTCCAGGCTTCACACGGAGGAGCGGCCCATGTCCGACACCGTCAGTCGCCGTCGATTCCTCAAGGCCACCGGGGCCGGTGCCCTCGCGGCGGGGCTCGGGGCGAACATCATCGTGCCCGGGCGGGCCCGCGCGGCCAAGAAGAGCCTCAAGATCCTCCAGTGGGTCCACTTCGTGCCGGCCTACGACGAGTGGTTCAACAAGAAGTACGTGAAGGAGTGGGGGGAGAAGAACGACACCGAGGTCACGGTCGACAACATCGGCATCGCCGGGCTGAGCGCCCGCGCCGCGGCCGAGATCTCCGCCCAGAAGGGCCACGACCTCTTCCTGTTCAACTGGCCGCCGCCGTCGCTCGAAGAGCAGACCGTCGACATGAAGGAAGTGGCCCAGGAGTGCGAGCGGAAGTTCGGGAAGCCGATCGAGCTGGCCACCAAGAGCACCCACAACCCGAAGACCAAGAAGTACTTCGCGTTCTCGCCCTCCTTCACCCCGGACCCGGTCAACTACCGGCAGGACCTCTTCGGCCAGGTGGGCATGCCCCACGGACCGACCTCCTGGGACGACGTCCGCAGCGCCGGGGCCAAGATCAAGAAGCAGGCCGGCAACCCCGTCGGCATCGGCCTCGCCCAGGAGATCGACACGGCGATGGCGATGCGGACGATCATGTACTCGTGGGGCGCGCACGAGCAGGACGCGGAGGGAAACCTCGCGCTCGACTCCAAGCAGACGCTGGAGGCGATCAAGTTCGTCAAGGCCCTGTTCGAAGAGACGATGACGCCGGAAGTCTTCACCTGGGACGCCTCCTCCAACAACCGGGCGATGATCGCCGGCAAGATCTCGCTGGCCTTGAACGCCATCTCCATCACCCGCACGGCCGAGAAGGAGAACCCGGACATCTCGCGGAAGATCCAGCTCACCAAGGCCCTCAAGGGCCCGGTGCGCGCCATCGGCCTCGAGCACGTGATGGACTGCTACGTCATCTGGAAGTTCGCCGAGAACGTCGAGGGGGCCAAGAAGTTCCTCATCGACTACGTCTCGAACTTCCGCACGGCCTTCGTGTCCGGGGAGTTCTACGACTTCCCCTGCTATCCGAAGACCGTGCCCGACCTCCAGAAGCTGATCTCGAGCGACCAGAAGGCCCACCCGCCCGAGAAGTACAAGGTCCTGGACGACGTGCTGAACTGGGCGACCAACGTGGGGTACCCCGGCTACGCCAACGCGGCCATCGACGAGATCTACAACACGTGGGTCCTGAACGTCATGTTCGGGAAGGCGGCCAGCGGCTCGGCGAGCCCGGAAGAGGCCCTCAAGGAAGCGGTCGCCGCCTCCAAGCGCATCTTCGCCAAGTGGAAGGACAAGGGGCTCGTGTGATCCCGGCGGGGGGCGTGGCCCCCCGCCGAGGACATCGCTCGACGAGAGGCTCCGGGTCCCCGGAGCCTCTCCTCACTTCTGCGACCCTCGCCGCCCCGAGACCCTGAGCGGCGCCGATGGCGATCCTCGAGCACAGGGCCGCCGCGGCGCGGGCGCGCCGGCCCGGGCGCCTGGCCGTGCTCCTCGGCAGCGAGAAGTGGCTGGGGCGCCTCATGCTCGCCCCGGCCGTCCTCTACATCACCCTGCTGGTGGGCTTCCCCTTCTTCCTCGCGCTCTACTACAGCGTGAGCGACATCACCCTGGGGAGCCAGAGCCTCGGATTCGTCGGGCTCAAGCACTTCGTGGCGGTGGTCGAGACGACGAAGTTCCGCACGGCGCTCCAGAACACCTTCGTGTTCGCGGTCGGCGCCCAGGTCCTGGTGATCGTCCTGGCCAACGTGCTCGCGCTCCTCCTCCAGAAAGACTTCCGGGGCAAGTGGTTCGTCCGCCTCCTGATCCTGCTGCCCTGGGTCGCCCCCATCTCCCTCGGCACCATCGGCTGGCTGTGGATCCTGGACTCGACCTACAGCGTGATCAACTGGACGCTCCAGGCCGCGGGCCTGGTGAGGCCCGAGGCGGGGTTCATGTGGCTCGGCGTGCCGCGCCTGGCGATGGGATCCATCATCACGATCCACGTCTGGCGGCTCCTGCCGCTGGCGACGGTGATCATCCTGGCGGGCCTGAGCGCCATTCCGCAGGAGGTCTACGACGCCGCGGCCGTGGACGGCGCCGGGCCCTGGCGCCGCCACTTCCGGATCACGCTGCCGCTGATCATGCCCGTCATGATGGTGGCCGGCCTCTTCGGGCTGATCTTCGCCTTCACCGACATGATCGTGATCTACGTGCTCACGCGCGGCGGCCCCTACGACACCACGCAGGTCCTGGCGACCCTCGCCTTCTTCACCGGGATCGCGGCGGGCGACCTGGGGGAGGGCGCCGCCATCTCGCTCTTCCTCTTCCCGCTCCTGCTCGCCGCGGCGGTCGTGCTGCTCCGCATCGCCCGGCGCACGGAGGTCACCTGAGATGGCGCCCCACAGCCTGAAGCGCTGGGGCCTGGGCGGCGTGCAGGTCGGCCTCATGGCGGCGTTCACCCTCTTCGCCGCCTTCCCCTTCTACTGGATGCTCGTGACCGCGTTCAAGCAGACGCCGGACCTCATGAACCGGCAGAGCAACCCCTTCGTGTTCAACCTGCCGCCGACCCTGGAGCACATTCGCATCCTGTTCGACGACACCCTGTACGGGCGCTGGCTCTTCAACACCGCGCTCGTGGGGGTCCTCGTCGTCGGCATCACCCTGTTCCTGGCGCTCCCCGCGGGCTACGCGCTGGCGCGCCTCACGGGCCGAGCCGGCGAGCGGCTCGGGATCGCGATCTTCCTGACCTACCTGGTTCCCCCCACGCTCCTCTTCATCCCCCTCTCCCGGGTCGTCGTCGCGCTCGGGCTCCAGGACTCGCTGTGGTCCCTGGTGGTGGTGTACCCGTCGTTCACGGTGCCGTTCTCCACCTGGCTCCTCATGGGGTTCTTCAAGGCCATCCCCCGGGACCTCGAGGAGGCCGCGATGATCGACGGCCTGAGCCGGTTCGGGGCGTTCGTGCGAGTGGTCGTGCCGATCTCGGTCGCCGGGATCCTCACGGTCGTCATCTTCACCTTCACCCTGGTGACCCAGGAGTTCGTCTACGCGCTCACGTTCATCTCGCCGGCCTCCCAGTACACGGTGAGCGTGGGCGTGCCGACCTTCCTCGTCCACGGCGACGTCTATTTCTGGGGCTCGCTGATGGCCGGGTGCTTCATCGCCAGCGTCCCGATCGCGATCGTCTACAATTTCTTCGTCGATCGGTTCATCGCCGGCTTCACCGTCGGCGCCGTCAAGTAGCGCCGGCCCGGCGTCCGGGCGTTCGCCCCCGTCTCCGCGACGCGGGCCGCGCCGCCGCGCCAGGTGCGGCGTAAGTCCGCGTCCTGCTTGACAGGCGCCGCCGCCCTCCGATACACTCCGCTTACCTCCGAATTCTTGGGACACGACCTGACTCTACCCAGCGTGACGCGCACCGCGCCGCCCGTTTTGCCGGCGGGCTCTCCGCACCCGAGAGCGGGGGTCCGCGCGTCGGCTCGGGCCCCGGCCGATGGCTGAGCTCGAGCTCCTCGTCTCCGGCGTCGGCGAGTACCGCCTCCACGACCCGGACGCGCTGCGTGCGTGGATGCGCGACCGGAAGCGTCGCGAGTTCGTGGACAAGACCGCCACCGCGCAGGACGCCGTCAGCCGCCTGGTCGCGGACGGCGACTACGTGTCCTTCGATTTCTCCTCCTACACGCGGGGCCCGCATGTCCTGATCCGCGAGATCATCCGCCAGCGGCGGCGGGAGCTCTGGTACTGCGCGAAGTTCACGCTGATGGAGTCCACGCTCCTCGTGGCCGCGGGGGCCTGCTCGAAGATCGACGTGGGCTTCATGGGCCTCGGCGAGACCCTCAACCGGGCGGTCGAGCGGGGCGAGGTCCGCGTCTCCGAGTGGACCAACGGAACCCTGACGCTCCGGCACCTCGCCGGCGCCATGGGAGTGCCGTTCCTGCCGACGCGGGCGCTGCTCGGCACGGACACGCTCCGCTACTCCGGGGCGAAGACGGTCACCGATCCCTTCAGCGGCAAGCCCATCGCCCTCGTGCCGGCCCTGAACCCCGACGTCGGCCTCGTCCACGTCCACCAGGCCGACGTCTACGGCAACGCCCGCTGCTTCGGCCCCGGCGTGCTCCCGCTGGAGACCGCGATGGCGTCGCGCAAGGTCATCGTGTCGACCGACGAGATCATCGACCACGACGACATCCGGAAGAACCCGGGACGGACGACCATCCCGTATTACCTGGTGGACGCCGTCGTGTACGCGCCCTTCGGCGCCTACCCGGGCGGCCTGCCGGGCGTCTACGAGATGGACTACGAGCACTTCGGCGAGTACATGACGCTCGAGCGGGAGGGCCGCCTCGCGGACTACCTGGACAGGTACGTCTACTCCGTGGCCTCCGACGAGGCGATGCTGGAGCAGCGCGTGGGCCTGCGCCGGCTCGCGGAGCTGCGGCGCCGCGCCGTGATCAAGGAAGGGTACGCGCCGTGAGTCGCCGGCGACAGGACCCGCCGCGGGCCGGTGAGAGATGAGTACGGCGTTCACCGAGGCCGAGTTCATGATCGCGCAGTGCGCGCGGCTGCTCGAGGACCAGAAGACCGCGTTCATCGGCTTCGGCATGCCGCAGGTCGCGGCCATCCTCGCCCAGCGCATGCACGCGCCGCAGCTCGTCCAGGTCTTCGAGTTCGGCGCCATCGGGCCGATGCCGCTCACGCCGTTCGTCCGCAACACGATGGGCGGGCCGTCGAACTGCTACCGGTCGCTCGCCTGGACCAACATGAACACGGTCTTCGCCCAGGCGCAGCTCGGACTGATCGACTACGGGGTGCTCGGCGCGACCCAGATCGACCTCTACGGGAACATCAACTCCACCATGCTCGGAGAGGACTGGGCGCACCCGAAGAAGCGCTTCCCCGGCTCCGGCGGCGCCAACGAGGTCGCCTCCTACTGCTGGCGCACCATCGTGATCATGATGCACGAGCGCCGCCGCTTCGTGCCGCGCGTGGACTTCGTCACCTCGCCGGGCTACCTGGACGGCAGCCCGGGGGCGCGCGAGCGGGCCGGCTTGCCCGCGGACACGGGGCCCTGGCGGGTCGTCACCTCCAAGGCCTGCTTCGGCTTCGACGCGGAGACCAGGCAGCTCGTCCTGCTCGGGGTCCTGGACGGCCTCACCGTGGACGCGGTGGTCGCCGACCTCGAGCTCGTGCCGCTCGTCGCCGGCCGCGTCGAGACGCTGGCTCCGCCGACGTTCCGGGAGCTGGCCATCCTTCGCGAGGAGATCGATCCGGCGCGGACGATCATCGGACGGACCGCCGGGTGACGACGGAGCCGATCCTCACCATCGAGGACGTCCACCTCGCCTTCGGGGGCGTGAAGGCGCTCCGCGGGGTCAGCCTCGAGCTCCGCCGAGGGGAGATCTTCTCGATCATCGGCCCGAACGGGGCGGGCAAGACGGTCTGCCTCAACTGCGTCAACGGGCTCTATCGCCCGCAGCGGGGCCGGATCCGCTTCGAGGGCCGGGACCTCGAACGGCTCAAGCCCTACCAGCGCGCGGCTCTCGGGATCTCGCGGACCTTCCAGAAGATCGAGCTGTTCCGCGGCATGACCGTGCTGGACAACATCCGGCTCGGGCGCCACCTCCACATGCGCGCCGGCCTCCTCTCCGGCGCGCTCTACCTCGGCGAGGCCAGCCGCGAGGAGGTCGAGCACCGCGAGTTCATCGAGCGCGAGATCATCGACTTGCTGGAGATGACCCACCTCCGCGACCGGGTGGTGGGGATGCTCCCCTATGGCCTGCAGAAGCGGGTGGAGCTGGGCCGGGCGCTGGCCCTGGGACCCAAGGTCGTCCTCCTCGACGAGCCGATGGCCGGCCTCAATCTCGAGGAGGTGGAGGACATGGCCCGCTTCATCATCGACGTCAACGAGGAGGCGCGGTGGCGCGTGACGTGCCTCCTCGTCGAGCACGACATGGGTGTGGTCATGGACATCTCCCACCGCGTCGCCGTGCTGAACTTCGGCGAAAAGATCGCCGAAGGGACGCCGGCCCAGATTCAGGCGGACCCGCAGGTCCATCAGGCGTACCTGGGTGAAGAGGAGGAGGTCTATACCTCGCGGCGGTAGGCCGTCCCGGCGGATCGAGATCACGCCGGAGCTGACGATCCCGAAGCTCCTTCTGGAGACCGCGCGCCACTACGGCGACCGCAAGGTGGCCATGCGCGAGAAGGAGTTCGGCGTCTGGCGCCCGATCACCTGGCGCCAGTACCTCGACGAGGTGCGGTGGCTCGCGCTCGGGCTCGCCGCGCTCGGGCTGAGGCAGAGCGACAAGGTCGCCCTCATCGGCCACAATCGGCCGGAGGGGCTGTGGGCCGAGATGGCCACGCTGGCCGTCGGGGGGGTCGTCGTCTGGCTCTACCAGGACGCGCTGCTCGACGAGATCCAGTACATGGTGGATCACGCGGACGCCCGGTTCCTGGTCGGCGAGGGGCAGCAGGAGGTGGACAAGGGACTCGCGATCAAGCCGCGGTGCTCCAGGCTCGAGCGGATCGTCTGGGACGACCCGAAGGGGATGCGCGGCTACGATGACCCCTGCCTCACGAGCCTCGCGGAGGTGCGCCGCCTCGGGCAGGAAGCCCACGCGAAGGACCCCCAGGCGTTCGAGCGGATGGTGGCCCAGGGCCGGGCGGACGACGTCGCCCTCCTCTTCTACACGTCGGGCACGACGGCCCAGCCGAAGGGCGCGCTCCTGAGCCACCGAAACATGCTCAAGATGGGGCAGAACCTGATGGCCGTGGACCCATGCGAGGAAAGTGATGACTACGTGTCGTTCCTGCCCTTCGCTTGGATCGGCGAGCAAATGATGTCGATCTCGTGCGGGCTCATGGCGGGCTTCGCGCTCAACTTCCCCGAGGATCCGGAGACCGTCCAGCGGGACATCCGGGAGATCGCCCCGCAGGTAATGTTCTCGCCGCCGCGGATCTACGAGCAGATGGTCCGGACGGTGCAGGTGAAGGTGCTCGATGCCCCGAAGCTCAAGCGGGCCGCGCACAACTGGGCCATGCGGGTCGGGGGCAAGGTCGCGGACCGCCGATTCGCCAGAGAACCGATTCCGTGGCTGCTCCGGCTCGGGTACCGGCTGGCCGACCTGCTCGTCCTCCGGAAGCTCCGCGACCACCTCGGACTCGCGCGGATCCGCGACAGCTACACGGGCGGCGCGGCCCTCGGCCCGGACCACCTCCGCTTCTTCCACGGGATCGGGGTCAACCTGAAGCAGATCTACGGCCAGACGGAGATCGCGGGGATCTCGGTGGTGCACCGGGACGGCGACGTCCGATACGAGACCTCGGGTCTCCCCATCCCCGAGACCGAGATGCGGATCACGCCGGACGGCGAGATCCTGTCGCGGAGTCCCTGCGTCTTCCAGGGGTACTACAAGAACCCCGAGGCGACGGCCCAGACCCTGCGCGACGGCTGGCTCCACTCCGGCGACATCGGCTTCATCGACGAGCACGGGCACCTGGTCGTCTTCGACCGGCGCAAGGACGTCATGACGCTGGCCGACGGGAGCCGCTTCGCCCCGCAGTACCTCGAGACGCGGCTCAAGTTCAGCCCGCACATCAAGGACGCGTGGGTTCTGGGGGACCGGCGCGCCGCCGTCATGGCCGTGATCTGCATCGACGCGGGCGTCGTCGGGAAGTGGGCCGAGGACAACCACATCCCTTACACGAGCTACCCGGAGCTGTCCCAGAAGCCGGAAGTGCAGGCCCTCGTGCGGGCGGCCGTCCTCGGCGTCAACGAGGCTCTGCCGCCGGCGGCGCGCATCCGGCGCTTCGTAAACCTCCACAAGGAGTTCGACGCGGACGACGAGGAGCTGACGCGGACGCGGAAGCTCCGGCGCGCCTTCCTCGAGGACCGGTACCAGGAAATCGTGGAAGGGCTCTACTCGGGCGCGCCGGAGATCCACCTCGAGACTACGATCACGTACGAGGACGGGCGGACCTCGCAGACCAAGCACACGCTCCGCGTCGTGGAGACCGCATGATGGCCATCTTCATCGAGTTAGTGCTCTCGGGGGTGATGGTCGGCTCCATCTACGCGCTGGTCGCGCTGGGCTGGACGCTCATCTACAAGTGCTCCGGGGTCCTGAACCTGGCGATGGGCGAGCTGACGCTCATCGGCGCCTACGTCTGCCTGACGTACTACCAGTGGGGATTCCCCTTTCCCCTCGCGCTCCTCGCCACGCTCGTCACCGGTTTCCTCCTCGGCCTCGTGACCGAGCGGCTGTTCCTTCGTCGCATGATCGGCGAGCCGATCTTGGCGGTGATCATGATCACTGCGGGGCTCTCGTTCTTCTTCCGGGCGCTCGTGGCCCTGACCTGGGGGACCGACACGGTGGCGTTCAGCCCGCCGGTCTTCCCCCAGGAGCCAGTCCGCTACTTCGGGATGGTTTTCGGGCAGGTCTACATCTGGAGCTTCGTCGCGTCGATCGCCCTGCTGGTCGCGTTTGTGTGGTTCTTCCAGCGGAGCCGCTGGGGGCTCTCGATGCAGGCGACCGCGGACGATGAGATGGCCGCCCTCAGCCTCGGTGTCTCGGCGAAGCGCGTCTACGCGCTCGCCTGGGCCATCGCCTTCATGGCCGCCGGCGTCGGCGGGACGCTTCTCGGGAACATCAACGGCCTGAACATCTCGGTGGGGTACCTGGGGCTCCTGGTGCTCCCCGCCGTCGTGCTCGGCGGCCTCAACTCGGTGCCCGGCGCGATCGTCGGAGGGATCGTCATCGGGGTGCTCCAGAACCTCTCCGACGGCTACATCCCGAGGCTCACGTACGGGGCCGTCACCGGCGTCAAGGAGATCGCGCCGTTCGCGTTCATGGTCATCATCCTGCTGTTCCGCCCCTACGGCCTGTGGGGCTGGGTCAAGATCGAGCGCGTATGAACCCCGGAGGGGGCCTCGACGGCTTGATGGGGATCTGATGTACCTGCCCGCGGGCGTCTACCACGAGACGTACGCCGCGACCCACGCCTGGTGGCAGACGACGTTCGTCCGGGCGAAGGTGGCGCTCCTCATCGCGGTCGTCGTCACGCTTCCGCTCTGGACCAACCTCTACGTCGTCTCCGTCGCCAACATCGTCCTCTACACGATCCTCTCCGCCCTGGGGGTCCAGCTCCTGATCGGCTACTGCGGGCAGATCACCCTCGGGCACGCCGCGTTCATCGCGGTCGGCGCGTACACGACGGCGATGGGCGTGCTCTTCTGGGGGCTGCCCTATCCCGTCGCGGCGCTCCTGGGCTGCCTGATCGCAGGACTCTGGTCGGCGCTCTTCGGGCTGCCGTCAGCGCGGATCAAGGGCTTCTACCAGATCATGACGACCATGGCCGCCCAGTTCATCACGGTGGACTTCATCATCACGAAATACGTGAGCCGAGTCGGCGGCCGCGAGCATTACTTCTCGCTGCCGCCGGGCACCATCACCATCGCCGGGTGGCCGGTGGACAGCGAGATCAAGGTGTACTACCTGGCTGCGGGGCTCACGGTCCTGTGCCTGGTCGCGACGGCCAACCTGCTGCGCACGCGCGTCGGGCGGGCGTGGATCGCGATTCGCGACAACGACATCGCCGCCGAGGCGATGGGCGTCAACGTCGTCTACTACAAGCTCTTGGCCTTCTTCGCGGCGGGCGTCCTCGCCGGGGCCGCGGGCGCCGTCTGGATCCCCTCGCTCCTCTTCGTGAGCCCGGAGCACTTCCAGCTCTCCTGGGGGCTCTGGCTGGTCGGGGTCATCCTGATCGGCGGGCTCGGGAGCCTCCACGGCGTGGTGTTCGGGTCGATCTTCGTCACCGTGATGCCGGAGCTCCTCCGCAACTACGCCGTGGATCCCCTCTCGCACGTGTTCCCGACGCTGGCGCAGCAGTTCCTCTACGTCAAGGAGGCCGCGTTCGGCTTGACGATCGTGCTGTTTCTGCTCTACGAGCCCCGCGGGCTCGCCTACCGGTGGCAGCAGACGAAGAACTACTTCAACCTCTGGCCCTTCGCCTACTAGCGCCGTGCCAATAACCGTCGCAGCTCTGTGTCCTCGGCAGGCCTCAACGTTTGCGGCATATGCCTCGGCCCGCCTGCTTGGGTCTCGGCCCGGCGCAAACCCACATCACCCTACAAGGAGGGGCGAGATGAAAAGACTGGCGCTCGGGTTGCTGGCGTTGGCCATGGCCGTCCCGGCCCTGGCCGGGATCGGCCGGGCCCAGGAGGTCAAGCTGGGCTCGCTGAACGACCTGACGGGTCCCACCTCGGACGTCGGGAAGGACGTGGCCCTGGGGATCCGCGAGGCCGTGCAGTACGTGAACGACACCGGCGGGATCAACGGGAAAAAGGTCCGGCTCTTCCTCTACGACTACGGCTACCGGGTGCCGGAGGCGATCACGACGTACAAGCGCTTCCGCGACCTGGACCGCGTGGTCGGCGTGCTCGGGTGGGGCACCGGTGACACCGAGGCGCTTTCCCCGACGGTGGGCAGGGACCGCATCCCGTACCTCTCCCACTCGTTCGCGGCGAAACTCACGGACCCGAAGACCGCCCCCTACAACTTCGTCTACGGGACGGACTACTCCTCGAACGCCCGCGCGGCGATGACGGCGTGGTTCGACGAGGTCTGGATGAAGGACCCCCGTTTCGCGGAGGCCCGGCAGAAGGGCGAGAAGCCGCGGGTCGTGATGTTCTACGCGTTCCCGGTGCCGTACTCGAGCGCCCCCATCAAGGCGCTGAAGGACCACGCCGTGCTCCTCGGCTTCGAGGTCGGCCCGGACCAGGACGTGTCGCTGACCGCGCTCGACACCAAGAGCCAGGTGCTCGCGGCCAAGGCGTTCCGGCCGCACCTCGCCTGGCACGGGAACACGACCATGTCCGTGGCCGCGACGATCAAGGACGCGCACGCCCTCGGGTTGGGCGCGGACCACATCGTCAACAACTGGGGGTACGACGAGAACCTCGTCCGGCTCGCCGGGCCGGCCGCGGAAGGGGTGATGGGAATCGCCGTCACCGCGTTCTACGGCCACAACGTCCCGCTCATGGACAAGGTCGTCGAGTACGCGAAGAAGGTGAATCCGGGTGTGCCGCAGGAGGCCCGGATGATCCGCACCATCCAGGCGTGGGCCCAGGTGCTGATGATGACCGAGGGCATGCGCCGCGCCGACAAGGCGGGTAAGTTCACCGGCCCCGGGCTCAAGGAGGCGTTCGAGACGTTCCGGAACTGGACCCCGGGCCTGGGGCTCCAGCCGGTGACGCTGACGACGACGGATCACCGGCCCGGGTCGGCGGTCCCCATCTATCGGGTCAAGGGAGGCAAGTTCGAGTTGGTGAAGAACGTGGACCTCAAGGCGCGGTGGCCGCAGCAGTGGGACGGAGAGTTCTTCGGATATTGATCCCGGCGAGGTCGCTGGGTGCGGTGGCGTGACGTGCTGAAGGTCAACAACATCGAGGTCCTCTACCACGAGGTCATCCTCGCCCTGAAGGGGGTGTCGCTCGAAGTGCCTCCGCAGGGCATCGTGGCGTTGCTCGGGGCGAATGGCGCCGGCAAGAGTACCACGCTCAAGGCGATCTCCGGGCTTCTCAAGCACGAGAACGGGCGGGTGGCCGAGGGCTCCATCGAGTTTCTGGGTGAGCGGGTCGACAGGCAGTCGGCCGAGGAGATCGCCCGGATGGGGATCATCCAGGTCATCGAGGGGCGCCGCGTCTTCGAGCACCTGACCGTGGAGCAGAACCTCCGGGTCGGGGCGCATCTCCGACAGGACCGCGCCGTCGTGGCCCGAGGCCTGGAGATCGTCTACCACTACTTCCCGCGGCTCAAGGAGCGGCGCTCGGTGGCCGCGGGCTTCGTCAGCGGGGGCGAGCAGCAGATGACCGTGATCGGTCGGGCCCTCATGGCGCGGCCGAAGCTGCTCCTCCTGGACGAACCGTCCATGGGCCTCGCCCCGCTGCTCATCAGGGAGATCTTCGAGATCATCACGCGGCTCAACCAGGCCGAGGGCATTCCGATCCTACTCGTCGAGCAGAACGCCAGGCTCGCGCTCTCGGTGGCGCGGTACGCCTACGTGCTCGAGACCGGGCGCGTAGTGATGGACGGGGAGTCCGAGAAGCTTCGCGAGAATCCCGACATCCGGGACTTCTACCTCGGACTCACCGACCTGGGCACGCGCAAGAGCTTCCGCGCCATCAAGCACTACAAGCGACGGAAACGTTGGGTGTCGTGAACCCTTCGGAGGGAGGAGAGACCACCATGAGTCGCCTCGCAACGTATCTGGCGGCGGCCGTCCTGGCCGGGTGCGCCGGCATGCCGACCGGGGGCGGCACCGCCTCGGTCCGGCCGGAGGTAACGCTCGACCGGGTCGAGATAGCCAGCTATTTCCCGTACGCCCCGCCTCCGGCCCGGGTACCGTTGGTCCTGGCCTTCGTCTTCAGCGTCACGAACCCGAGCAACGAGACGGTCACGTTGGAGGAGCTCCGGTTCGCGTACGCCTTCGAGGCCAAGGGCCACTATTTCACGCTCAACTCGCCGGCGGTCTACGACGCCATGCACATCCCGGCCAAGGCCACCAATACGGTGCGGGTCGTGAGCGTCCTGGACTCGGCGATCGTCCCGGCCACCCTGGCGGTGACACAGGGCTTCCGTCTGCAGGAGCTCGGCCTGAAAGGTCCGGATGTCGTCAAGGTCTGGTGGGAAGAGATCGGCGACTTCAAGTACGGGATTCGCGTCACCGAAGGGGTGGCGAGCTTCGCCACGCCGAAGGGCCCGATGCTGGTCGCGTTCCAGGACTCCTTCCCGAAGAAGTGAGCGAGGAGCGCCGAGGAGACGTCGTGCTGCTCGAGGTAGAGGGGGTCTCCAAGCACTTCGGCGGGGTAGGCGCCGTCGCGGGCGTGGACCTCGCCGTCGAGCGGGACGAGATCGTCTCGGTGATCGGCCCCAACGGCGCCGGCAAGACCACCGTGCTCAACATGATCAGCGGCTTCCACCACCCCGACGCGGGCCGGATCCGCCTGGACGGCGCGGACATCACGCACTTCGCGCCCAGCCGGATCGCCGCGCTCGGGGTCGCGCGGACCTTCCAGAACATCGCGCTGTTCAAGGGCATGACCGTCCTCGACAACCTCATGCTGGGCCGCCACGTCCGCATGAAGGCCGGCGTGCTCGCCGCGATCGCGTACTGGGGGCTCGCGCAGAAGGAAGAGGTCGCGCACCGGCAGCGCGTCGAAGACGTCATCGACTTCCTCGAGATCGAGGACCTCCGCAAGCGTCCCACCGGCTCGCTGCCCTACGGGCTCCAGAAGCGGGTCGAGCTGGGCCGCGCCCTGGCCCTCGAGCCCCGTCTCCTCCTCCTCGACGAGCCCATGGGCGGGATGAACCAGGAGGAAAAGGAGGACATGGCGCGGTTCATCCTCGACATCAAGGAGGAGTGGCACACCACGATCATCCTGATCGAGCACGACATGGCCGTGGTCATGGACATCTCCGATCGCGTCGCCGTCCTGGACATGGGCCAGAAGATCGCCGACGGCCGGCCGGAGCGGGTCCGCACCGACCCGCGGGTGATCAAGGCCTACCTGGGCACGAAGGGGGCGCCCGCGGAGGCGCGGGCGTGACTCGGGCCGCGCCGGCCCCGGGGGACGGCGGAGGGCCGGCGCCCGCGCGCGCCGAGGACTCCACCCTCGTCAGGCTCTTCGTGGCGCGGGCCCGCGCGCGCCCGCAGCGGCCCGTGATGCGGGAGCGCGAGAAGGGCATCTGGCTCGAGTACAGCTACGAGGCCGCGCTGGGGCACGTCCGGCGGCTCTCCCTCGGGCTTCACGCGCTCGGCCTCGGCCGCGGCGACAAGGTCGCCATCCTCAGCGAGAACCGTCCGCAGGCGTTCTGGACGATCCTCGCCACGCAGGCGGTCGGCGCCGTGGCCGTCCCGCTCTATCAGGACGCGATCGCGCGCGAAGTGCAGTTCGTGGTGGACCACTCCGACGCGCGGCTCGTGCTCGCCGAGGACCAGGAGCAGGTCGACAAGATGCTCGAGGTCCGCGCGGGGGTGCCCCGGGTCGAGCGCGTGCTCTACGACGACCCGAAGGGGCTCCGCCGCTACGACGACGACTGGCTCGTCCCGCTCACCGAGGTCGAGCGCCGCGGCCGCGAGGTCGACGGGGCCCACCCCGGGCTCTTCGACGAGCTCGTGGCGGCGGGGCGGGCCGACGATCCGGCCCTCATCGTGTACACCTCCGGCACCACCGGGGTGCCGAAGGGCGCGCTGCTCACCCACGAGAACGTGATCGCCGCCGCGGAGCAGTTCCTCGGGCGGGAGGCGCTGCGGGAGGGGGACGAGGTGCTCTCCTATCTCCCCATCGCCTGGATCGGGGAGATCGTCTGGTCCGTGGCCCTGGCCAACGTCCGCGGCATCACCGTCAACTTCCCGGAGCGGCCCGAGACCGTCCGCGCCAACCTGCGCGAGATCGGCGCCCACATCGTCCTGGCCCCGCCGCGGATCTGGGAGAACTGGGTCTCCGAAGTGCACGTCAAGATCGAGGACACGAGCCGCCTCAAGCGCTGGATCTTCCGCCGATTCATGCCGGTGGGCGAGGAGGTGGCGCGGCGGACGATGGAGCGGCGGCCCGTTCCCGCCGGGCTCCGGCTCCGGTGGCTCGTCGGGGAGTTCCTGCTCTTCGCGCCGCTGCGGGACCAGTACGGGCTGCGCCGCGTCCGGTACGCCTACACCGGCGGCGCCCCGCTCGGACCGGAGGTCTTCCTGTTCTTCCGGGGGCTCGGCGTGAACCTCAAGCAGATCTACGGTCAGACGGAGAACTGCGCCTTCTGCTGCGGGCAGGCCGACGACGGCGTCAAGCTCGGCACGGTCGGCGTGCCCTTCCCCGGCGTCGAGCTCCGCCTCACCGAGGAGGGCGAGATCATCTCGCGCGGCGCGACCACCTTCGCGGGGTACTACAAGAACCCCGACGCGACCCGGGCGGCGCTGCGGGACGGCTGGCTCCAGTCCGGGGATGCCGGCTTCTTCGACCGGGACGGCCACCTGGTCGTGGTGGATCGGATCCGGGACGTCACGCGTCTGGCCGACGGCACCACGCTCGCCCCGCAGTACCTCGAGAACAAGCTGAAGTTCAGCCCGTACGTCAAGGAGGCGGTCGTCGTCGGCCAGGGCCGGCCGTTCGTGGCCGCCCTCGTCAACATCGACATGGACAACGTCGGCAAGTGGGCGGAGCGCCGGGGGATCGGGTACACCA
Organism: Candidatus Rokuibacteriota bacterium; assembly: GCA_044866005.1. GTDB lineage: Bacteria > Methylomirabilota > Methylomirabilia > Rokubacteriales > DASRDR01 > JBIOTN01. The sequence continues at coordinate 32,127 of JBIOTN010000086.1, forward strand.
CGTACGCCGACCTCGCGCAGAAGCGGGACGTCTACGCGCTCATCTTCCGGGAAGTGGAGCGCGTGAACCAGGACCTGCCGGCCGCGGCGCGGATCCGCAAGTACGTGATCCTGCACAAGGAGCTGGACCCGGACGACGACGAGGTCACCCGCACCCGCAAGGTGCGGCGGCGCGTCGTCGCGGAGAAGTACGCGCCGTTCATCGAGGCGTTCTACGCGGACAAGGCCGAGGTCGAGGTGGCGACGACCATCACGTACGAGGACGGGCGGCAGGCCACGATCCAGGCGCGCGTCCGGGTCGAGGCGATCGACGCGGGAGTCCCCGCGCATGCCTGACGGTCAGTTCCTCGTCCTCCTCCTGTCGAACGGCGTGCTGATCGGCCTCATGTACTCGCTGATCGCGCTGGGATTCGTGCTCGTCTACAAGGCCACGGACGCCCTGAACTTCGCCCAGGGCGAGTTCGTCATGATCGCCGGCTTCGTGGCCGCGGTCGCGCTCGGCGCGTACGGGGCGCCGTTCTGGATCGCCGTCGCGGTGGCGC
>JBIOTN010000087.1:0-15011 GCA_044866005.1 Candidatus Rokuibacteriota bacterium
TCCCCCCATGGGTTGCGGCGGCGAAAGCCGCCGCGCGAAGCGCTTCGGTCTGGGGCGCCGCGTTTGGTGTGTCGGCCGCGCCGGTCATTTGTTCCGCCCCGGGCCTGTCTCCCGCGCGGCGGGCGGCGTTGACGCACATGCTACGATGCCCGTGATGGGCGACCTGACTCCGGGTCACGCGACCGCCGAGGGAACCGCCGCGTACCAGCGGCGCATGTCCGGCCGGGCGGCGCCGGGCCACTTCCGGCAGCACGAGGGCCGTGCGCTCTCGTCAATCGGGCTCGGCACCTACCTCGGCGAGGAGGATCCCGCGACCGACGAGCTCTATCGCGCCGCGGTGCTCCGCGCGCTCCCGCTCGGGGTGAACGTCCTCGACAGCGCGATCAACTACCGTAGCCAGCGCAGCGAGCGCGTCGTCGGCGAGGCGCTGCGCCTCGCGGTCGAGCGCGGGCTCGTCCGCCGCGATGAGGTGATGGTCGCGACCAAGGGCGGCTTCCTGCCTTTCGATGGCGGGCGGCCCCGCGACCCTCGCGCGTACGTCGAGGACACTTACATCCGGCCGGGGCTCTTCGGCTGGGACGAGTTCGCTGCCGGCTGCCACTGCATGGCGCCGCGCTATCTCGCCGATCAGCTCGAGCGGAGCCGGCGCAACCTCGGCCTCGCCACCATCGACGTCTACTACGTCCACAACCCCGAGACGCAGCTCGCCGAGGTCACGCGCGAGGAATTCACGCGCCGGATCCGGGCGGCCTTCGCCCTGCTCGAGGCGGCCTGCGCGGAAGGGAGGATCGCGGCCTACGGGACCGCGACCTGGAACGGCTATCGCCAGTCCCCGGAGGCGGCCGACTACCTGTCGCTGGCGGATCTGCTTGCGCTGGCGCGCGAGGTCGGCGGCACCGGCCATCACTTCCGCTTCGTGCAGCTCCCCTACAACCTGGCGATGCCCGAGGCCTTCACGGTCCCGAACCAGCGCCTGGACGGCCGGACGGGCTCCTTCCTCGAGGCGGCGCGGGCCGACGGCGTGTACGTCATGGCGTCGGCCTCGATCCTCCAGGGCCGTCTCGCCCGCAACCTCCCGGCGGCCCTCCGGGAACACCTCGGCGGGCTCGAGACCGACGCCCAGCGGGCGCTCCAGTTCGTCCGCTCGACGCCTGGCATCGGCACGGCGCTCGTCGGGATGAAGCGCGTCGCGCACGTCGAGGAAAACGCTCGCGTGGCCGAGGTCTCCCCCCTGGGGGAGGAGGCGCTGCGGAGCCTTTTCCGCTGAGTCACTTCGGATGGGGACCTCGACGGCCCCCTCCGACCCCCCGGGGAGAAGGAAAACAGAGTCGTGAAGCTGTGCGTGTTCGATGATGCCGAGGCGCTCGCGGCGGCCGCGGCGGCGCTGTGGGTCGATCGGCTGGCCACGCGGCCCGGCCTGGTCATGGCCGCGCCGGCGGGTCGGACGCCTCGCGCCACGTACCGGCGGCTCCGGGAGGAGGTCGCCCGTCGGGGTGTCTCCCTTGCGGGCTCCCGGGTCTTCGCAGTGGACGAGCTGTGCGGTCCGGCGCCCGCCGAGGGCTACTTCTGGCGTCAGGTGCACGCGGGGCTCCTGACCTGGGCCGGGATCCCCCGCGAGCAACTCTATCCGTTCGATCCGGGCGCCCCCGACCTCGAGGCGATGTGCGCGGACATCGAGCGGCGGATCGCGGCGCTGGGGGGGCTCGATCTCGTGCTCCTCGGGCTCGGACCGAACGGGCACCTCGCCTCGAACGAGCCCGGGTCGGCGTTCGACAGCCGGACCCGCCCGGTTCGGCTGCTCCCCGAGACCGTCGCCTACATTCTCACCGACGACGGCGCGGACCGCCGGGTCTCGGGGCTCTCGGTGACGCTGGGTCTCGGGACGATCGCGGAAGCGCGGGAGGTCGTGGTGCTGGTGAGTGGCGAGGCCAAGCGCGACATCCTCCGGCGGGCCCTGACGGGGCCGGTCAGCCCGGAGTGCCCGGCCTCGCTGCTCCAGGTGAGCCCGCAGGCGGTTGTCCTCGCCGACCGTGCCGCCGCGGGCGACCTCTGAGCTGCCGCGCCGGGACGCCGCCGCGGCGGCCGGAGCCCGCGTGAGCGGGGGACGTCTGCCCCCGGCGCGGGGGAGGGACGGGGCGGAGGGGCCGCCCCGGCCGCGGGACCTCTAGGTCCGCTTGCGCGCTTCGCCCGGCGCGTCCTCCGCCCGGGCCTTCTTGAACTCCGCGAGGCTCTTCCCCAGCCCGCGGGCCAGCTCCGGCAGCTTCTGCGCTCCGAAGAAGAGCATCACGATGACCAGGAGGACGAGGAGCTCCTGGGAGCCGAGTCCGAGCATCGAACCCTCCTTTTCGGGGCGCCGGCGCCGAGCGGGCGGGCGCCTGGCCCGCCTGCCGGCGTCGGGGCCGGCGTCTTGGCCGCCGAGGCGGCGCCGTCACTCTCCGATGATCTGGACGTTGATCTTCCGGATGCGGGGCCCGTCGAGCTCGGCGGCGATGAGGCTCTCGTACTGGCCGAGCGTCGGCTCACCCTCGTCGACCGCGAGCGCCACGCTGCGGCCGAGCAGCATCGACCGGAGGTGCGCGTGGGCGTTCCCGCGGTCACAGTCCGAGAAGCGGGGGTCGTCGTGCCGATAGCCCGCTCGCCGGGGCACCAGCCGCTGGAGGACTTCGCCGAGATCATGGATGAGTGCGGACTGAAACTCGTTGACGAAGAGCCCCAGCGTGGTGTGCAGCGAGCTGACGATCAGCACGCCCGTCCGGATCGCGGACCGGCCCACGGCGTCGCGTAGCCCCTTCGTGATGTCCACGAACTCCTGGGCGTGCTCGGTGTGGATGGTGATCGTGTCGCGAATCAGCTTCATCTAACCTCCTTTCCCTGGACGGCGAATGCGGTGGCCGGCTTCCCGGAGCCACGCCGGACGGCGGGCCTCGGGCGGGGCGCGCCTCCCCGCTCGGCCGCTTGACGGTCCCGGGCCGCCGGGGGCGACGCGGGATGCGGCGCGATGGGTCAGCCGGGCGGGGGGCCCCGGGTCTGCCGGATGGAAACGGCGGCGGGCGCGAGCTCCGAGGCCGGGCCCGTCGCCGGGTGGGCGGTGCTGGCGAGCAATGGCACCGTCGGCGGGCCGCCCACGAGCGCCTGTTCCATGCGGGTGAGGGCGACGAGGAGATCGTCGGCGTCGTCGTAGAACCCCGCGACTCGCGAAGGGTCGGCGAGCGCCGCCGGCGTCAAGAGCCCGAGCATCACCACGCCGCCGAGCAACAGCAGGATGGCCAGGTCAGTCCGGTCGGCGCCGGGACTCCGCCGCGCGGCGCGACGCTCGGTCTCGCCGGCCAGCCCTCTGGCGGATGGCCTCCCCTCGGTTCGGGATGCGTCGTGCGGCTGCATCCTGGCTCATGAGTCTACCACCGCCGTCTGTCACGGTACACCGCGGGCCGCCGATCGGGCTCGCTCACGACCGCGGGCTTGTCCGGCGCGCCGCGACCTCGGCGAAGGTGACTGCCCGGGTGGGGTTCTCCGCCATCAGCATCCAGAGCTCCTTGTCGCTCAGGCCCTTCTTGCGCAGCCGCGGGCCGATGTGTCGGAGGATGTGGGTGAAGCCGTGGCCGCCGTAGCGGCGGAGCCGGACCTTGAAGCAGATGTCGTGGGCCATGAGGACCTGCCGGCCGTGACCCTGCTCCACGAGCCAGAGGATCTGCCGCATCCGCTCGGCATCGGACGGCAGCTCGAAGTCGCTCATCGGGTAGTGCGAGACCTCGAGCCCGAACAGGTCGTACTCGAGATAGCAGCCGGTGTCGGCGATGGCCCCGAGCCGCGCCGGATCGGCGACCGTGCGGTCGATGTGGCACATGATGACGCGTCGGAGGTCGAGACCCACGCGGCGCACTTCCGCCAGGTGCGCCTCCGGCGCCTCCGGGTGGCGGCCGGGATGGATCATGAGCGGAGCGCCCGTCTGCTTGGCCGCTTCCGCCGCCGCCCGCACCGACTTCCGCTCGTTCGCCGTCCAGGGCCAGGAGCAGCCGATCTCGCCGATGAGGCCGGCGCGGACGCCGGTGTCGCCGACCCCCTCGGTCACGTCGCGGACGATCTCGCGCGTGAGGGCGTCCTCGCTCCGCGCGTCCATGTCCGGCGGGTGCACCGCGCCCACGTAGTAGCCCGCGCCCATGACGACGTGGAGGCCGGTGGCGCGCGCGATCCGCTGGAGCGCGAGCGGGTCCCGGGCGAGCCCGACGTTGGTCGGATCGACGAGCGTCCGACCGCCTTCCCAGCGGTAGAGGAGGGCTTCCTCGATCGCGGTCGGCTCGTCCAGGAGCTCGAGGTTGTCGAGATTGCGCGTCCAGTCGTACAGGATCTCGTAATGGTTCTCGAGGCCGACCGGTTCGAGCCCGCGCCCGCGGCCGGCCGCGCCGTCGGGCTCGCGGTACATGAACCGGAAGTCGATGAGGAGGTGCTCGTGCGGCAGGGTGATGCCCAGCTCCTCGGCCGGGACGGGGCCGAGGACCGTCTGTGCCTTGCCGGTGAGGGGCGAGTCCGTCATGGAAACCTCCTGGCCGGCGACCGATCGCGCCGCGTCACGACCGAGTCTACGGCGGCCCGCGGTCGGCGAGCAACCCCGTCGCGCGGGGTCGCGGTGACGCCGTGCGGGGTTTGAAAATGCCATCTCACTGGAGTAGCTTTGGGAGGCCGGCTCGCGCCCGCCAGCCCGGCGAGCGTGGCACCCCGGGCGCGGCGGCGGGGTGATCGTGGGAATCGAGCGCGACTGGTCCAAGGTCCAGGCGATCCGACCGAGCGTGGTCTGGCACTACGTGAGCCGCTGCTGCGCGTGTGCGGGGCGTGGCGGCACGCCGCGTCCCCGTCCCGGCGAGACGCTGGCGCTCGCCTGGTTCTCGCCCGACGCCCTGCCGGGCGACCAGGTGCCCCTCCGCCGCCGGCGGGTCCAGGACCCGCTCACCGGCGAGGCCGTGGCGTTCATCCGATGACCCGCGCGGTGCGACCGGCGGTGGTCCGCGAGGCCGACTGTCCCTGGCAGGAGTGGACGGACCCGACCGTGCAGGCGGAGAGCCCGATCCGCTGGAAGCTGCTGGTCGGCGGCGAGCGTACGCCCTCGCGGGCGCTCACCCTCGGCACGTGCGAGATCCCGCCCGGCGCGTCGCTTTTGCTCCATCACCACGCGCCGGGGGAAGTGTACTTCGTGACCGACGGCGAAGGCGTCTCGGAGGTCGACGGGGTCGTCACGCCCGTCGGGCCCGGGACGGCGCTCTACATCCCGCCGAACGCGCGGCACAGGACGCGGAACACCGGGAGCCGGCCGCTTCGCTTCCTGTGGGTCTTTCCGACCGACACGTTCGGCGAGATCGTCTATCACCACGACGAATAGGCCGACACCATGATCAAGCGGCTCCACCACCTCGGCATCGTCGTCCAGGACCTCGCCGTCGGGTTCGCGTTCTGGCGGGACACGCTCGGGCTGCCCGTCACCCGTGAGGCCGAGCTGCCGGAGCACGGCGTGCGGGCCGCCCTGCTCGCGTGCGGCTCGTGCGAGATCGAGCTGCTGCAGCCCATCGCGCCCGATGGGGGTGTCGCGCGCTTCCTCGCCAAGCGGGGCGAGGGCCTCCACCACATCTGCTTCCAGGCCGAGGACGTGGGGCGCGAGGTCAAGCGCTTCTGGGGCACGGGGGTGGAGATGATCGACGCGAAGCCCCGCAAGGGGCTCGCCGGCATGGTCGCGTTCGTCCACCCGCGAGCCTCCTCCGGCATCCTGGTCGAGCTCGCGACGCCCGCGCAGCCGGCCGCGCCCGTCGAATCGCCGCTCGCCCTGACCGTCGTCCACGCCATCGTCGAGAACGTGGAGGCCGCGACCCATCTCTATCGAGACCTGTTCGGCCTGCCCATCCGCATCTCGCACCCCGACTGGTCGGTGGCGCAGCTCGCCGTCGAGTCGGTGGCGCTCCAGCTCTCGTCGCTCGCCGCGACGTCCGGCCGGCCCGGGCTGTCCATGCTGCGCCTCATGACGCCGGACGTCGACGCGGTGGCCGCGCGGCTGACCGGGCGCTCCGTCCCGTTCCGGCAGGACGGGGTGGGCCTCGTGCTCGGCCCCGGGGCGACCCACGGCGTTCCCTTGATCGTTCACAAGCCGCAGGGCTGACAGGAGGATCGCGCGTGAGGCTGAAAGGACAGGTTGCGCTCGTCACGGGCGGAGGCACCGGCATCGGGCGGGGCATCTCGCTCGCCTTCGGCCGCGAGGGCGCACAGGTCGGCGTCAACTACTCGAAGTCCCGCGCGCAAGCCGAGGACACCGTCCGCCAGATCACCGCTGCCGGCGGCCAGGCCCTCGCGTTCCAGGGCGACGTCTCGCGCGAGGCGGACGCCCGGCGGCTCGTGGAGGGTGTGGTCAAGGAATGGGGGCGGCTCGACGTTCTCGTCAACAACGCGGGCTGGACGCGGCGGACGCCGCACGCCGACCTCGAGGCGCTCACCGACGAGGTCTGGCAGAAGACCCTCGGCGTGAACCTCCTGGGCGCCTGGTACTGCATCAAGCACGCCATCCCGCACATGCAGCGGCAGGGGCGAGGCGCCGTCATCAACGTGACGTCGGTCGCCGCCTTCCACGGGATGGGCTCGTCGATGGCGTACTGCGCGTCCAAGGCGGCGCTCACCTCGCTCACGCGCTCGCTGGCCCGGGCCTTCGGCCCGACGGTCCGTGTCAACAGCCTCGCCCCCGGGCTCGTGGAGACGGATTTCGTGGACTGGCCGCCCGAGGTCTTCGAAGAGGGCCGGCGGGCGGTCTCCACGCCGGACCTGCCCACCGTGCAAGACCTCGGCGAGGCGGCCGTGTTCCTCGCCGCCGACGCCAAGGCGACGACGGGGGCCACACTCTTCGTGGACGGCGGCATCATCGCGCTCGGGCCGCGGACCTATCGGCCGTCGGCCCAGACCCGCACCTAGGTCCGGCCAAGCCCGGTCCATGGATCGCGACGCGCCCCGCCGCGGCGACGCGGCCTGGCTGGCAGGGCTGTGCCTGTCCCGGTTCCTCCTCGCGCTCATCTTCACGAGCTACGCGGCGGTCCTGCCTGTCCTCCAGCGGGAGTGGGACATGTCCGGCTCCGCGGCGGGATGGGTGAACTCGGCGTTCCAGATCGGCTACGCGATCTCGCTCGTGGCCCTCAACGTCCTCGCCGATCGTGTCGGCGCGCGCCCCGTCTTCCTCTGGTCGAGCCTGGCGGGCGCCCCGGCCGCGCTGGCCTTCGCCTTCTTCGCGAACGGCCCGGTGTCCGCGGCGCTCCTCTATGGCCTGACCGCGCTCGTCATCGGCGGCAACTACACGCCGGGCCTCATCCTCATCGCCGAGCGCTTCCCCGCCGCGACCCGCGGGCGCGCGACCGGCTTCTTCCTCGCCGCCACCTCGGTCGGCTACGCCGGGTCGCTCTTCCTTACCGGCGCGGTGCTCGCGCGCTTCGGCTGGCGCGCGGCCCTGATCGCCTCCTCGCTCGGCCCGGTGGCCGCCGCCGGCTTCGCCGTGTGGACGGTCTGGGGCATGCCGACCCGCGTCCATCCGCGCGCCACCGGGCAGGGGTTCGCCACGGAGGTGCTCCGGAACCCGGGGGCGATGCTCCTCATGGCCGCCTACGTGTGTCACTCCTGGGAGCTGCTCGGGATGTGGGCGTGGACGCCCGCGTTCCTGTCGGCGGCGCTCATGCGGGAAGGGACGGACCTCAGCCGCGCCACCGCCGCCGGCGCCCGGGTAACCGCGCTCTTCCACGTGACCGGCTTCCTGGCCTCCCTGTCCGCCGGGTACCTCTCCGACCGCTTCGGGCGGACCACCGTCATCATCGCGATGCTCGCGGTGAGCACGGCGTGCTCGTTCGTGTTCGGCTGGCTGGTCGGCGCGCCGTTCTGGCTGCTTCTCCTGGTCGGCCTCGTCTACGGCTTCAGCGCCGTCGGCGACTCGCCCGTCCTGTCCGTCGGCCTCACGGAGGTCGTCGCCCCGCACGTCCTCGGCGCGGCGCTGGCGCTGCGCTCCCTTCTCGGCTTCGGGGCCGGCGCGCTCGTGCAGCCGATGTTCGGCGCGGTCCTCGACGCCACCAACACGGGACGGCCGTATACCCAGTGGGGGTGGGCTTACAGCCTGCTCGGCCTGGGTGGAGCGGGCGGCCTCCTGGTGACGGTGTGGCTCCGCCTGCGTCCGGAGAGTCGCCGGCTGGCGAGCGGCCTCCGATAGTTTTCTTCGGGGGGGTCTCGGAAGACCCCCCGATTGCCCCCTTCGGTTGCGCCGGCGGAGCCGGCGCTCGGAACGGAGCGGGGGCGGGGCTTTTGTGGCGCTGGATTAGACCATCACATTTCCAGTGCGTGCTTACCGCCAGGCCCCCGCCTGCCGCGGCCGCCTGCCGCGGCCTCAGGAGGCGGGATCGAGGCGGATCAGGACGACGCGCTTCGGGCCGAGGCGCGTCTCGACGAGCGGCCGAACGCCCGGCGCGTCCAGGAGGGAGTGGTCGTCGTTGTCGATGAGGGCGTACTGCGGTTCGGCCGGGCGGGCCGCCAGGAGCCCGTCCCGGTCCGCGAGCGGGACCACCGGGCGGTCCACGTAGAAGGCGACGATGAAGTTGTAGTCGTCGAGGAGCGACAGAAGCGGCCGGCCCGGCGGGACGGTCGCGCGCACCCGCGCGGCGAACTCCCGCGCCGGGAATCGGGCGCCGTACTGTGGCGCGCGGACGGTCGCGACCGCCAGGAGCAGGACGGACTGGACGGTGACGAGCGCCGCGAGGGCGAGGCCCGGGCGCTCCCGACGCCAGGGCAGCCACACGCCGAGCGCTCCCGCGAGGAGCGCCGCCACGACGGCGGCGAGCTGCCAGGGGTCCGCCGGCACGAGCGTGTCCACCATGCGTCCCGGGATCAGCCGGCGCGGGACGACCACGAGCCCCAGCGCGAGGAGCCCCGCCGCCGCGCTCATCGCGGCCAGCGGCACGCCGAGCCACGCCGACCGGTTCCGGCGCGCCAGGGCCTCGTCCCAGAGCCAGCCGACCATGAGCGCCGCGGCCGGATAGAGCGGCAGGAGGTAGGCGCCGCGTTTCGACGTGGAGAGGCTGAAGAACACGAACCCCGTGACGAACCATGCGAGCGGGAAGAGAAAGGGGCGCGGCGCGGTCGCTCCGCCGCCGGGGGCCCGCCACCCGAGCACGACCGCGCCGGGCAGGAACAGGACCCACGGGAAGCACTCCGAGACGAACTCGCCGAAGTAGTAGTACCAGGGCCCGGTGTGGACCCACGAGCGGGCGTAGCGGACGACGTGCTGGTGGACGAGCGTCTCGTAGAGATAGCCCGTCCCGTGCCGTGCGACCGCGGGGCCGTACCAGGCGAGGACGACCAGGAGGAACAGGGCCAGCCCGGCCCCGAGGCGCAGCCGGCCCGGCACGGCGCGGGCAGGCCCGGTGAGGACGAGGTAGCCGGCCGCGGCCAGGAGCGGCAGCACGAGGCCGAGGAGCCCCTTGGACAGCACGCCGAGCCCCATGGCCAGGTAGGCCAGGGCGAACCACCCGGCCGCCCGGCCGGATGGCGCGGCGAGCCCGCGCCAGAACGCCAGGCACGCGAGCGTGACGAACGTGGTGAGGAACTGGTCCGGATGCCCCTGGCGCGCGTACCAGAAGAACAGGTTGCTCGTGGCGAGGACCAGGGCGGAGAAGAGCCCGGCCCGGCGACCGAAGAGCTCGGTCCCGAGGGCGTAGACCAGGAGCAGCCCCGCGAGGGCCGCGACCGCCGCCGGGAGCCGCGCCGTGACCTCGCCGATCTCGCCGCCGCCGAGCCGGCCGAGCGCGGCCGTGGCCCAGAAATAGAGCGGCGGCTTGTCCGGGTAGATCTCGCCGAAGAGGTGCGCGACCAGCCACGGCCCGCCTTGCAGCATCTCGCGCGCCGCGAGGGCGTACTTCGCCTCGAGCGGGTGGCGGAGGACTTCCGCGCCGAGGCCGGGGAGGTAGAGGGCGAGCCCGAGCCCCGAGAGGAGGCTCACGTCCCTCGCGGCGCGCCGCCGGGCCGTGGTCAGGGGCACGGACCCCCGGCGGCCGCGCTCGCGAGCAGGACGTAGCCACCACGGGCATCGAGCACGGGCAACGCGGCGACGGCCGGCGGGAGCGCGGCGAGCGCGCCGCGCGGGGCGACGACGAAGAGTCGGCCGGGCCGCGCCGCGAGGCCGGCCAGCCGCGAGGCCTCCCGCAGACCCACGAAGGACACCGGGCGCCGCGCGTAGAAGAGGAGGCTCGGTCGGTACGGGCCGAAGGCGACGAGCTCGTCGCACGGGCCGATCGCCGGTGCGGCCCGCGCGACGAGCGAGCCGGCGGGAGCCACGAACTCGGCGCTGAACGCGGGGAAGACGACGTGGAGCCCGAGCGTCACGAGGAGCGTGGTGAGAACCGTGAGGACGACGAAGAGCCGCGTCCCGTCTCGGAGACCGGCCGCCGCCCCGGCGCCGAGCGCCACGGCGCCGAGCCCGAGCACGACCGGCGAGAGCGCCGCCACCGGCGAGACGGGATACGCGGGCGCGAGCAAGGCGGTCACCGTCCGGCGCAGCAGGCCGGCGGCGATCAGCCCCGCCCCCACGACGACCCCCAGGCCGCCCAGGAGCCACCGTGCCGTCCCCGGCACCCGACGCGGCCAGGCGGCGGCGACGAGCAGCGCGGCGGCCGGGAAGGCCGGCGCGACGTAGTGCGGCAGGCGGCTCGCGAAGAGCGAGAAGAGGCAGAGGACCGCGACGATCCACGCAGCGGCGAAGACCGCGGCCTGTCCGGCGCGGTCGCGGGGTTCCCGCGCCCGTGCGCCCCGGAGCGCCCCGAGGAGGGCGCCCGGCAGGAAGGCGCTCCAGGGAAAGAACCCCAGGAGGACGACCGGGACGTAGAAGAGCGCGGTGCCGCCGGGCCCCGTGACGACGCGGAACACGCGCCCCACCGTCTCGCCCTTCGCTCGCGCGAGGTAGTCGCCGCCGTGCTGCCAGAGCATCGCGGCGTACCAGGGTGACGCCAGGAGCAGGAACAGCGCCAGGCCCCGGAGCGGCCGCGCCTCCCGCCAGACGCGCCGGCCGTCACCGGCGGCGACGAGGTAGCCCGTGATCCCGACCGCGGGGACGAGCAACCCCACGGGCCCCTTGGTGAGCGTCCCGAGCGCCATCGCGGTGTACATGAGGAGGTACCAGCCGTCCCGCGGTGGCGGGCCGTGGTGGGCGCGGAAGAACGCGAAGGCCGCGGCCGTCGTGCAGAGGACGAGCGCGCCGTCGGTCAGGGCCAGGCGGCCGATCGCGACGACCTCGACCGTCAGCAGCAGGATCAGCGCGGCCCGGAACGCCGCCGCGGGGCCGAGCGCCCAGCGGGCGAACGCATACTGGAGACCGACCAGCGCCAGGACGGCCAGCGCCGAGGGGAGGCGGGCCGCCGCCTCGCTCACCCCGAGGAGCCCGTAGGCGGCCGCCATGAGCCAGTAGACGAACGCGGGCTTGGCGAAGCGCGGGGTGTAGCCGAGGGTCGGCGTGATCCAGGCCCGTTGCTCGAGCATCTCGCGCGCGGCTTCCGCGTTGGCGCCCTCGTCGCGGTCGGTCAGGGCGGTGGCGCCGAGTCCGGCGAAGAGGAGGGCGAGCGCGAGTCCGGCGAGCACCAGGAGCCGCCACGGAGCCGTCACGCCGGGCATTGTACCCGCAATGCCGCGGCGCCCGCCGCCGGCGCGCGAGGCGGCGGCCCCGTCCTCGGGCGGACGGGGTCAGGGCGCCGGGCCGATCTGGATGTACGCGAACCCGGTGTTGTTGCTCTCTACGGTCTCCGCCACCGCGCCGTCGGCGTCGGCCTTCGCGAGGATGTAGTACCCGCCGGGCGTCGTGCCCGCAGGGATGGTGAGCGTCGCCCCGACGGCGCTCGTCGTGCCGGGCGCCAGCGCGGGCGCCGGGCCGCTGCCCAGCTCGATGTCTGCAGCGTCGAGCGCCCCGTTCGCCGAGAGGTAGAACCGGGTCGTCGAGCCGCCCGCGGCGCCGCCCCCCTGGTTCTTGACGGTGCCCGTCACGGTGACCGCGCTCCCGGCGGCCGCCGAGGCCGGCGCGGAGACCGCCGTGACGACGAGGTCGGGGCCGATCTGGAGGTAGGCGAAGCCGACGTTGTTCGTCTCCTGGGTCTCCGGCACGGCGCTGTCGGCGTCCGTCTTCGCCAGGATGTAGTAGGCGCCGGGGGCGGTGCCCGGCGGGATCGTGAGCGTCGTCGGCGCGCTGCTGGTGGCGCCGGCGGCGAGGGCCGGGACGGCGCGGCTGCCGAGCTCCTGATCGGCGCCGTCGAGGGCGCCGTTGACGGAGAGGTAGAAGCGCGTGGTCGAGGCGCCCGCCAGACCCCCACCCTGGTTCTTCACGGTGTCGGTGACCGTGATCGGGCCGCCGGCTCCGGCCGTGGACGGGGCGGACAGGGCGGTCACGACGAGGTCGGGGCCGATCTGGAGGTAGGCGAAGCCGACGTTGTTCGTCTCCTGGCTCTCGACCAGGCCGCCGTCGGCGTCGGCCTTCGCGAAGAGGAAATAGACGCCCGTCGCGGTGCCCGCGGGAATCGTGAGGGTGGTCGGCGCGCTGCTGGTGGCGCCGGCGGCGAGGGCCGGGACGGCGCGGCTGCCGAGCTCCTGATCGCCGCTGTCGAGGGCGCCGTTGACGGAGAGGTAGAAGCGCGTGGTCGAGGCGCCGGCCGGGCCCGCGCCCTGGTTTTTCACCGTATCGGTGACGGTGATCGTGCCGCCCGCTCCGGCGGCGGTGGGGGCCGACAGCGCGCTCAGGACCAGGTCGGGGCCGACCTGGAGGTAGGCGAACCCGACGTTGTTCGCCTCCTGGGTCTCGGCGACGACGTTGTCCGCGTCGGCCTTCGCGAAGAGGTAATACAGCCCCGTTGCGGTGCCCGGCGGGATCGTGAGCGTCGTCGGCGCGCTGCTGGTGGCGCCGGCGGCGAGGGCCGGGACGGCGCGGCTGCCGAGCTCCAGGTCGGCGCCGTCGAGGGCGCCGTTGGCGGAGAGATAGAAGCGCGTCGTCGAGCCTTCGGCCGGGCTGCCGCCCTGGTTCCTCACCGTATCGGTGACGGTGATCGTGCCGCCCGCCCCGGCCGTGGACGGCGCAGCCACGGCGCTCAGGACGAGGTCGGGGCCGACCTGCACGTAGGCGAAGGCGACGTTGTTCGTCTCCTGGGTCTCGGCGACGGTGCCGTCGGCGTCCACCTTCGCCACCACGTAGTAGGCGCCGGTCGCGGTCCCCGGCGGGATCGTCAGCGTGGTCGACGCGCTGCTGGTCGCGCCCGCGGCGAGGGCCGGGACGGCGCGGAGGCCGAGCTCGACGTCGCCGGCGTCCAGCAGGCCGTTGGACGACAGGTAGAAGCGGGTGGTGGAGGCGCCGGCCGGGCTGCCGCCCTGGTTCCTCACCGTGTCGGTGACGGTGATCGTGCCGCCGGGGGCCGCGGTGGAGGGTGCGGAGAGCGCCGACACGATCAGGTCCGGGCCGATCTGGAGGAAGGCGAAGGCGACGTTGTTCGTCTCCTGGGTCTCGGCGACGGTGCCGTCGGCGTCCACCTTCGCCACGACGTAGTAGGCGCCGGCCGCGGTCCCCGGCGGGATCGTCAGCGTGGTCGACGCGCTGCTGATCGCGCCCGCGGCGAGGGCCGGGACGGCGCGGAGGCCGAGCTCGACGTCGCCGGCGTCCAGCAGGCCGTTGGACGACAGGTAGAAGCGGGTGGTGGAGGCGCCGGCCGGGCCCGCCCCCTGGTTCTTCACCGTGTCCGTGACCACGATCGTCCCGCCGGGCGCGGCGGTCGCCGGCGCGGAGAGCGCGGTGACGGCGAGGTCCGGGCCGATCTGGACGGGGGCGGAGGCGACGTTGTTCGTCTCCTGGGTTTCCGGCACGACGCTGTCGGCGTCCGCCCGGGCGAGGACGTAGTAGGCGCCCGTGGCGATGCCGGTTGGGATGGCGAGGGTGGTCGACGCGCTGCTGATCGCGCCGGCGGCGAGGGCCGGGACGGCGCGGAGGCCGAGCTCGACGTCGCCGGCGTCCAGCAGGCCGTTGGACGACAGGTAGAAGCGGGTGGTGGAGGCGCCGGCCGCGCCCGCCCCCTGGTTCTTCACCGTGTCCGTGACCGTGATCGTGCCGCCGGGCGCGGCGGTCGCCGGCGCGGAGAGCGCGGTGACGGCGAGGTCCGGGCCGATCTGGACGTAGGCGAAGGCGACGTTGTTCGTCTCCTGGGTCTCGGGCACGACGCTGTCGGCATCCGCCCGGGCGAGGAGGTAGTAGGCGCCCGTGGGCGTGCCGGCCGGGATCGTCAGCGCGGTCGAACCCATGTGACTCGCGCCGGCGGCGAGGGCCGGGACGGCGCGGCTGCCGAGCTCGACGTCGCCGGCGTCGAAGACGCCGTTCGCCGACAGGTAGAAGCGGGTGGTCGAGGCGCCGGCCGGGCCCGCGCCCTGGTTCTTCACCGTGTCGGTCACGGTGATCGGGCCCCCTGCCGCGGCCGTCGCCGGCGCGGAGACCGCGGTGACGGCGAGGTCCGGGCCGATCTGGAGGAAGGCGAAGGCGACGTTGTTCGTCTCCTGGGTCTCGGGCACGACGCTGTCGGCATCCGCCCGGGCGAGGAGGTAGTAGGCGCCGGCGACCGTGCCCGCCGGGATCGTGAGCGGGGTGGAGGCCGTGTGGCTCGCGCCGGCGGCGAGGGCCGGGACGGCGCGGAGGCCCAGCTCGACGTCGCCGGGGTCGAGGGCGCCGTTCGCCGAGAGGTAGAAGCGGCTGGTGGAGGCGCCGGCCGCCCCGCCGCCCTGGTTCTTGACGGTATCCGTCACGGTGACCGTGCTGCCGGCCCCGGCGCTCGACGGCGCCGACACGGCGGAGACCAGGAGGTCGGGCCCGATCTGGAGGAGGGCGAACCCGAGGTTGTTGCTCTCCTGGGTCTCGGCCACGGCGCTGTCCGCGTCGGCCCTGGCGAGGATGTAATAGGCGCCCGCGGTCGTCCCGGCGGGCAGGGTCAGGGCCGTCGAGGCCGTGT